>CBDTUG010000509.1:0-1512 GCA_965363555.1 uncultured Thermoanaerobaculia bacterium | reverse complement strand
CACATCTGGCCTGAGGACCAACTCTTCTGTACTTTGCCTCGATCCACCTCGACGTCGATGCGCAGATGCCCCTCGATGCGGGTGACCGGGTCAATGGTGATCATTTGTGCCATGGGCCCCTCCTTAACTCTCAGATCCCGACGGCAGCTTGCCGCCGAGAATCGGGAATGTCTTGACGATGAAGATAAAGAGCGCGATCTCCAGACCGATCACTCCAAAGGTAATGAAAAGTTCAGGGAAGGATGGAAAGTAGGACCACCCTGGTCCCGGATTGTAGGCAACGATGTAGCTATCAAACCGGTAAAGGGCTCCGGTGAAGATAATCAACAACGCTGCCCTGAAAACGTTCGAAAAATCCTGCCTCCGGCTTCCGCCAAGGAGGTACATCGCATACACGAAAAGGCCGTTCTCGATCCAAAACAGCAGGCTCATGCCCCCCGAGTTGAACATCAGAGCCGACCGACCCTGAACGACCATATCGACAATACGAATGACCAGGAAGAGACCGATCACGATGACCATGGCCCCGGACAAGCTCTTGAGCATCGAATCTTCGCGAGGCCTCGAAAAGGCCTTCGAAGACAGAGTCGCTTCCCAAACGACGACCGCATAACCCATGGCAATACAAGACACCAGGTAGAGCAGCGGAATCATGCTGGTCGCCCAGAGTCCATGCACCTTGTCACCGGCGATCAACATCACCGTTCCCAGGGAACTCTGGTGCATCGTCGGCAGCAGCAGGCCCAACGCGATGATCCAGATCAGGGCCTTGTCGAAGAACCGCAGGCCAAATTCTGCAAAGCTCCTCAGACCCGGGCTGGAGGCATCCTTCATTTTCTCCAAGAAAGCCGGCGCCAGTTCCAGCCACAGGACTCCCGTATAGGCCATGACGCACAAAGCGACTTCCAGAAGCGCTGAATTGAGGTTCCAGTCGAAGACTCGAAGAGGGATATTGTGGATCAGCCAGGGCCGCCCAACGTCGACGACGATTGAAAAACCAGCCATCGAATAACCCAACGCAGAGGTCAGAATCGCCGGACGCACCAGCGGGTGGTATTTGCCCTTATTAAAGACATAACAGAGGATCGCAACGGCGTAACCACCGCATGCCAGAGCCGTACCGGTGACCACGTCGAACGCGATCCAGACACCCCATGGATAGCCATCGCTCAAGCCAGAGACAGCGCCGATGCCGGCCGCAAAACGCCAGACCAGCACAACACCCCAGATTGAGAGGAAAAACAGGAGGAACTTGTAGGGACGGGTCAGCAGCGTGCCACCAACCGGTGAGGCTTCAGGATATGCCATCACTCCTCCTCCTTCCCTGAACGCCGGTTTCGCCACATCACGGCCCCGAGGATCCCATAAAGTGCCACCGGAGCAACGAATCCTTTGTAGATCGTGTGTTGAATCGCGGCGGACGAGATACCGGCGGGTTCCGTACCCAAGTCAGGAAGACCGAGGTTTTCGAAATCAACCCCGGCAAGGTAGAGCACCTGAGTACCACCCCCA
>CBDTUG010000508.1:0-1557 GCA_965363555.1 uncultured Thermoanaerobaculia bacterium | reverse complement strand
TCGCCGCCGCCCAATCACTCTCCGGAGAAATGAGCAGCGCGAAGAACCTGCTGGTGCCGCTCGATCAGTATTTGAAGAACGTAGAGAAGAAATAGCGATTCGATCCTTGAGCGGATCGACCCGCTGGGTATCGCGGATAACACGCTCGACAACGTCCTCGATCAAGCCGATGCCAAAGGCTGGCATATTGTGGATATGAAGAAGGACTGGAACCATATTTTCCCGAAGAAGTAATGGTGAGTTCATGAGACTTTGCAGGAGGCGGATGACGGTTCCGGCTGCCCCTCCTGCAAACAAGAAAAAACGATGAGAGACGACGAGCCCGCCTTAACTGCGGGCTCGTCACTCCGCGGCATCCTCTGAGGAAGTTGCGCTGCAGGGCTCACGGCAGGTCGCTCACGTTGTACCCGGTGGCCACGTACCGTATAGTCGGGAGCCGGTGATCTGCCAGGTCGAGGCCAGAGGTCCTGAAGCCTGGCATCTCGTACAAAGTCTGGCGCCGATATCAGGGAGAATCATGAAAAAATCAGCATTCGGATCACTCGCCCTGCAAATGACCATCATTCTCACGCTGTTCGCCGGGAACGCCGCGGCGGAAGAGAAAGCCGCTCACAATTGGCACTTCAGCGGCAGTGTTCTTTACAGCTCACGGAGTCTCAAGGGCACCATCATCGACGAAACCGGCATCAACGACGCCGTCTTCGGCATCCTATTCGCCACCGGTGATTCCATGAACGTCGGAACCAGCGATAACTTCCAGCTGGCGCTGGCAGTACAATACAAGCGTTTTGGGTTTGGACTCAATTACCTGCCGACGTCGTTCAGTGGAACCGGTTCGGCTTTGGTGGGCGTGTCCGGAGGTGAGGTCGGCGTCCTGGTCAAGACCCCGCTCGATACCAGCATCGATATCGGGATGCTGCTCGGCAATGTCTACTACAACATCATCCAGACCCCGAACACGGTCTTCGGGGTCGGCCTGGGCTTTGGACAGACCAGCATCGACCTCAATATCGTTCCCGATGTGGGTCAACCCATCATCTATGATGGGACACAACCCTTCGGGTTCTTGAGCCTTCACTTTTCCAGCACCTATCGGCGTTTTCTCTATGGCTTTGCCCTCAACGGAATCAACGGGAATTTCCAAGGTGTGAGCGTGGCGTACTCCGACTACAAGGTGAAGCTTGGCTACCGGGTTGTCGACAAGAACGTGAAGTTCGATATCCTCGGCGGCTACCGCCAGGTCAACTTCGCCATCGACCTTGACGGCACTGCAAGCAGAGTAGCCACCGATGTGACGCTCGCAGGGCCCTTCCTCGGTGTCAGAGTCACCTATTAGATATCAGTGCCAGATGAGCTGGAACGGTTGGACAGGGGTTTGGCAGCAAAGCTGACGATCTCATCGGCCAAAGGAGGACGCAATTCAACTTCCTAAGGTCCTAAAGCCTGGCACCGGTAGAGGCACCAATGAGACGCTCGATGGCGGTTACGTCCTCACCTGGGTCGGCCCGAGTGCCCCGGCAGCTAACGGCGTCGGAGCGTTTCCGAGGGCGCCTCACC
>CBDTUG010000507.1:0-1596 GCA_965363555.1 uncultured Thermoanaerobaculia bacterium | reverse complement strand
TACTTCACAACTGGTGGGGAAACTCGGCGTATGTCGACTTCGATCGCGGTAACTGGTGTGAGGGCCTGACTGCCTACATGGCTGACCATCTCTTTGCGGAACAACGTGGGGAGGGGGAAATCTACCGCCGGTCGACCTTGAAGAAATTCACCGATTTGGTTTCTGCCGATGTGGATTTTCCGCTGGTCGAGTTCCACTCCCGAAACTCCGGGGCCTCCGAGGCGGTCGGTTACGGCAAGAGCCTGATGCTCTTCCACATGATGCGGCACAGCGTTGGCAATGAGAAATTCCTGGAGGGGATGACCGAGTTTTACCTGCAACAACGGTTCAAGCGGGTCTCATTCGGAGAAATCGCTGAGGCCTTCGCCGCAGTCGGCGCCGGCCACTGGGAGGATTTCATCAAAACTTGGACGACCCGGACCGGCGCGCCGACGCTTCAGATTGCTGATGTACAGGTCACACCCCACGATGATCCTGAGAACCCCTGGATTTTGGAGATGGAGATCACGCAGATCGTCGACGGGGGAGAGGCTTTTCCCTTGGCTCTGCCAATAGCGCTCACCCTGGAGGGGCTCGACGAGGCCATCTGGGTGGAAACGGGCACCTGCGGTGGGGATTGCAGGCTCCGAGTTCCCTGTTCATCGATGCCTCTGAGAGTCGATGTTGACCCCGCCTTCGATGTCATGCGCCGCCTGGATCCCCTCGAGGTGCCTCCGGCGATTTCGACCCTGATGGGGGCCGACGATGTGCTCTTCGTTCTGCCCTCCGGCGCCCCTGAGGATGAGCAGGCAGCATGGCGCGAGTTGGCCTCAGGCTGGGCCGCCCCGGCAGAAGCTCGGACGGTTTTGGACTCTGAACTCAAAGGCCTGCCCGAGTCGCCGACCTGGGTTCTGGGCTGGAATAACCTGTATGCCGCAGAGGTCGCTGCCCGCCTCGAGTCTCAGGGCGTCATACTCGAATCCGAGGGCCTCAAGCTTCCCGAGGAACTGGTAGCACGGACGGACCACAGTTCCGTGCTGGTGGCTCGTGGCAAGACAGACCCGACGACCGCGGTTGGTTGGGTCGGCGCTTCGCCAGTCGAATCCATCGCCGGCCTGGCCCGCAAGTTGCCTCACTACCAGAAGTACTCCTATCTGGCCTTCAAGGGTCCAGAGCCTTCAAATACGACCAAGGGCATGTGGACGCCGGTCGGGTCGCCACTGGTGCGTAATCTCTCAGAGGGTCCATTGCCTGAATTGGTGTTGCCCAAGAGGACGCCGCTTGCTGACCTGCCGCCGGTGTACGAAGCCGAGAACTTCGGCAAGACTGTCCGTTTCTTGGCCGATCCCGCCCTGGAAGGCCGCGGCCTTGGATCCGAGGGGTTGGCCAAAGCGACCGATTGGGTTGAACAGCGGTTCGTGGAGGTCGGCCTGTCAGCCGGCGCCGAAGGAATGCGTCAGGTCTGGTCCTACCGCGGTGGCGAGCCCGAGCGGGAGATGGAGCTGACGAATATCGTGGCTCGGATCAACGGAACCGAATTCGGGCTGATCAGTCAGCCGGTCGTCGTCGTTGCCCATCTTGATCATCTGGGACACGGGTGGCCTGACGTCCGTGAGG
>CBDTUG010000506.1:0-1598 GCA_965363555.1 uncultured Thermoanaerobaculia bacterium | reverse complement strand
CTGCAACTGTGGATAGACAGAAGGGTCACGCAGGAGGTCTCCCCTCGCTCCCCGCCACTGCTCGAAGTCCCGAAGGTATGGATCGAACTCATTCCGACGCTCGGTCGAGAGTAACGAAATCACCCCGTCAACGGTCTCAAAAATATGGCCGCCGGCACAGCGGGCAACACCGAGATCCACCGGTTTGCCGCACTCAGGGCATAGAACCGACATCAGCCGCCTCCACCTCGAGGGCTAGGATCATGGCCAGCGTCAGCCACTGGGCCACAACACTGCCGATCAGAGCACCGATCGCTCCCAGGGTCTGGAGCAGAATTAGGGACACCACCAAATTGATCATTCCTCCGGTCAGATTGATGATGACCACTGCCCTTTCCCGCCCGGCCCGAAAGAGTTGATACATTCGCGGCAGGTAAACGAAGACCGGCAGGACCAGCAGCCCGCCAAGTAGGAACCACTCCCTCCCCAGACCGAATGCGTACCCATTATTGAGCAACAGCCAGGCGGCCCCAACACCGAGGGTCGTCAAGACAATTCCCAGGCCAAAGACCAGACGAGCAAAACCTCGAACTGCCGCCTCCCCTGCGCGGTAAAGCGTCTTGGCGAAAGGCACGACCAGAAAGGCGCCGCCGGCCTGCAGCATAATGAAAGTGTTGACAATCACCTGGTAACGACCGACCTCGGCGTCATCGAGCATAAGATTGGCCATGTAGAGGTCCATCTTGGACTGGAGCATTCCGCTGAGGCCCAACAGAAAGAAGGGCGCCGCCGCAGCAAAGTACCGTGGTTCAACCTCTAGAGCGAACCCAGGTCCGAGATTCTTGACCAGGGCCAACAGCAGCAGCAGCGCTCTGACCAGTGCCCCGACGGCCCAGGCCCTGATCACCATCGACGCCCCAAGATCGGCCGGTTGCATCAACAACACAACGACGGCCGCAAAGGCCGCCATTTCGATGACGATCGCCGTTTTGAACTGGCGAGTGATCAGAATCGGGGCATCGAAGCTCTGAGCAAGAAAGGCCGCCAGGATCCAGAGGACCACCCAGATTACCGTCGCTGTGTCGTACCCCAGGAATGGCACTGCTACGAATGCCGGCACAAGAAATCTGGCCCGAGCCCACAAGGCCCCTTGCCATAGGCGGCCCATGGAGGCTGGTTCCTCCGCCGCACGACGCAGCAACCAGTCCTTGTTGCCCCAGGACAAAGCATGAACCATCAGTCCAATGACAATCTGTGTGCCGACGAATGCACCCCATTCGGCGGCGCCATCCCGGAAAACAACAACAATCCACGCCGCCCCGAGGTTTTCCAAAGGAACCATAAGGTGGCGCGTGGCGTTGACCAGGACCAATCGACCACGACGGATGAGGGGCGAGTTCAGCACAGGGGTCATTGTGGCATGGCACCCGCCCGGGAATGAGTCCAACGGCTATGCTTTGCGACGAGCGGCAAAGAGCCTCGATTCAACGAGCCTGCCAACCTCTCGATGGCGGAATGCGGCCCTGTGAAACCAAAATTCTCTGGCCACAAACGATGGTGACAGCATCGCTCGGACCCTCATCCTCAATGTAGATCTTCGAGAACGTCTCAGGGTTTTC
>CBDTUG010000505.1:0-1605 GCA_965363555.1 uncultured Thermoanaerobaculia bacterium | reverse complement strand
AGCAGGGCGTAGGCCCCGTAGGATGCCACCCGGACAGTTGCCGAAAGTCTCGGTCCCAGGGAGGCATAGCCCAAACCCTGCTCCGCTGCAGAGCCTCCAGGAATCTGTTCTGTCAGATACGAGTCTTTGTCGAAAAGTCTAAAATATTGCCGCCGGAACTGAGCCTTTAACACCGATCCAAGTCCACGCTCTTGAACCAACTGCCGGCTCTTTTCGCGCATACGAGCGTTACGCTCGGCGAACGTGCCCTCCCCATCCCAGAACTCCCGATAGGCTTTCCAGACCACCGGCTCATCGAAGCTCTTCGCTCCGCGATCGTTGAGTCCAACCCATACATTGAAAGCCGAGGAATCTGCGATCACCGGAACGCCGATCCGCCTGTATTGAAGGCCCATCACCGGTCCAACGATCGCCACGATCGCCCCAACCACAATGCCCAGACGAAAAAGACGGCGAGGCCCGTGGTCACCGAAGAAGGTCGCCGCCAGCAGCACCGGCACACATGGTCCGAGAAGGCTTTTGGTCAGAAGGGCCAGGCCCAGGGCAATTCCCGCAAGGAACAGCCACAAGGGACTGTCCCTTCGAACGACCAGGATCCAAACAGCCGCCAAGGCCAAGAACAGGTGCAGCACCTCAGGCCACAGGAAATGGCTGTAGGCAGCCAGCGGGGGGAAACCGGCCATCAGAAGAAAGGCGACCATGCCCGCCGTTTCAGCCCCGGTCCAACGCCGGACCAGATCCCCAAAAATAGCTGCTGCAATGAAAAGAAGGACCGTCTGCACGACGATGATCGCGACCTGGTGGTTACCGGAAATTGCAAGAACTCCCGCCAGAAAACGGGAATACAGCGGTGGCCACAGTGGGACGGGCCACCATGAGGGGTCCCCCTGAAGAACGGCCAGTGCCGACTTGATGTAGGTCCTTTCATCGCCCCAGAGGCCCCTGGGGCCCCCCAGTCGAGTAAGAAGGGCCAGCCCGAGGTGAATACTCACCGCCGTCAGTGCTATCCCCTGTGCCAAGATCCTCCGACTCATCGTCCCGTCACTGTAACAGCAACCAGGTCGCAGGCTTCAGATTGTGAGGTGCAACCTGCAACCCGCAACCTGTTGACCTGTGACCTGTGACCTGATTAAAAAAGCCGGCGCAACGCGCCGGCTTCTGAGTTTATCGTGTGCCGGCAAAATCAGCCGTCGTCACCGATCGCTTCGACCGGGCAGGCCTCCAACGCCTCTTCACACTGCTCTTGTTCTTCGTCATTATCGGGCTGTTTAAAGACAAAAGAAAAACCCTCATCTTCGTTGGCCTGGAAATTGTTGGGCGCCGTCGTACGGCACACGTCACAGTCAATACAGCTCGCATCAACGTAATATTTTCCGTCAACGCTTCCTTCAACCTTGTCGTCTAAATCTGCCATTTCAGTCTCCTTTCGCGGGAGTTTTCACCCCCAATTCTCACCTGAAGCGAATGCTACCACAAACAAGAGCCATCGGCGGTCGGCATTGAGGTTTACGGCCGAACCTCTGGCATTTTCAAGACCCTTTGCTCGGACCCAAGCGCCTTGGTCACCCCGCCATCATCGGTCGACCACATGCAATCAACGTTGTA
>CBDTUG010000504.1:0-1608 GCA_965363555.1 uncultured Thermoanaerobaculia bacterium | reverse complement strand
ACAACCCAAATCAATCTCTGCGACACGCTTCAGCACTTTTAAGACAGCCTCTTAGAACGTTCGTCGATTGAAATGATCAGCTTCATCATACGTCGCATCCTCCATATGGGGCCGACGCTGGTTCTGATCTCGATGATCAGCTTTACCATCATTCAGCTGCCGCCCGGGGACATGCTGACCTCGAGGCTGGCCCAGTTGGAGGAGCAGGGTGAGCTCGGCTCGGAGAGTGCCCTGGCCCAGGTCGAGGCGTTGAGGGAGCGTTACGGACTCAACGACCCTCTCTACGAACAGTACTTTCGATGGGTCAAGGGCATCGTCCTGCACCTTGATTTCGGGGAGTCCTTTACCTTTGAGCAGCCGGTATTGGAGGTTATCGGGGAGAGAATCGGGCTGACTATTTTTCTATCCCTGACCACCCTCGTGTTGACCTGGACGGTGGCCATCCCGATCGGCGTCTATTCCGCCACCCGGCCGTACTCGTTTGGCGACTACGGCATTACTTTCCTGGGCTACTTTGGACTGGCCACCCCGAGTTTCCTTCTCGCCCTGTTTTTCATGTTTGTCCAGATGCGGTTCCTGGATGCGCAGTCGATTGGCGGCTTATTCTCGTCCGAATTTGTCGGGGCACCCTGGGATTGGGCCAAGGTCAAGGACCTGATGTCACACATCTGGATTCCGGTGATCGTGATCGGCGCCGCGGGCACGGCCTCGGTCATACGGGTGATGCGCGGCAATCTATTGGATGTTCTGGGGCAGCAGCATATCCAGACCGGCCGGGCCAAGGGTCTGGCGGAGCGGGTGGTGATTTTTAAATACGGTGTGCGGATCGCGATCAACCCGCTGGTCAGTCGACTTGGGCTGGAATTGCCCAACTTGCTTTCCGGGGCGGTGGTTACCGGAATCGTCCTGGGACTGCCGACCGCCGGTCCGATCTTCCTGACCGCCCTGACCTCCCAGGACATGTACCTGGCCGGCGCCTTCCTCCTTTTTTCGGCAACTTTCCTCCTGATCGGAAATCTTCTATCCGACATCGCCCTCGCCTGGGTGGATCCACGCATCCGTTATGAATAAGGACGAGGAAAGAAAGGGCAATGAGGCGGTCCGTGACGCCAAATTGAGCAAAAACGAGGAAACGAGCGTCAATGAGGCGATCCACGACGCCGAGTCCTCAGAGAAACGACTCGAGACCGGGACCTATTCACAGCGTCGACTGATCTGGCGTCGTTTCTGGAGGCACAAGGCGGGAGTGGCCGGGAGCGTTGTGGTGCTCTTCATCTGCGTCTGCATCTTTCTGGCCGAGTTCATCGGGCCGCATAATCTGAATCATCGCTACTTCAAGTTTGTTCATCTTCCGCCCCAACAGGTCCGTTTTTTCGCTGACGATGGGTTTCACCTGCAACCGTTTGTCTACGGGATCCGGAGCGAGTTTGATTTGGAGACGGGCATCAAGCGGTTCTCCGAAGACAGATCAGAGATCTACCCCCTTTCGCTCTTTGTAAGAGGGGATACCTATACGTTCTACGGATTGTTTGAAAGTGACCTGCATCTGTTCGGAACCGGCCGGGACAGCGAGGGAAACAGCAATCCGCTCTTCCTGATGGGGACCGA
>CBDTUG010000503.1:0-1642 GCA_965363555.1 uncultured Thermoanaerobaculia bacterium | reverse complement strand
CACCACATGCCACCCCGGGCGTTTCGTCAAGCCATCGGCACCTTTTCTACTGTCTTCCCCTATACCAGGGTCGCCTTCAGCCTGGGCCACGGCGTTCTGATTGGATCGGATCGACCGATCGAGATGGACTGGCAGACCTGGGCCGACCGGCTTCAGGCATTCGAGGAACCCGCCGACCTGGTCGACGCCGTTCTCCAGACCCCGGCCCAGATCGCCTCCCTGATGCAGTTGCATACCGAGGGCTGCCGAACTGTCAGCCTCTCTCCGTCCTCGTCAGACCTCGTTCCGATTCTGGAGTTTCTGGAACCGGCGGCCTTCGAAGCCGGGGTCTGGAAGGCCAACGCCCAGACCTTGATCGAGGCCTACAACTCACCCCTGAGGGCAATCCGTGGCCTCCCGCCCCACCTCATCCCTGATATCCGGCGACTGATCGCCGGCAAAAGATTGCTGCTCTTCAGTCAGCTTGAATGGAACGAGGGCAAATTGACCGATGCCGAGGGCTGGCTTCTCAAGGCGCTTCAGGTGGCGCCCGAAGATCCAGAGGTCATCCGTTTTTCCCAACAGGCCCGTAAAGAAGGCTGGCTTCGACGGAAATAGGCTATCCAAAATGGTGCAATTCAATCAATCGGTCCAAAGACCTGGGAAGCTCTACCGTGACGGTCGTTTGCCGCCTTGCGGCAGAAATCTTCCAGAAAATTTCCATATTGAGTGTCATTTCGAGGAATGTTTCTAGCGAAAGTTGTATTTATGTTTAGTGTTGAACCAATCATCATTCGGGGGAAGCAGGATGACACGACGCGTCAATCAGAACATTGAATCATCAAGAAATCGAAGCACCGGTCTCCAGATACGCGACAACCTGGAGTCGCAGTATGCCGACATCTACACACCAGAGGCGTTGGCAGCTCTGAGCGCATTGGCCCATTTCGACAGCCGAAGAAAGCGGCTCATGGATGCCAGGACCCAACGCCGGGCGAGGCGCTATCGCGAAAAACGGCGAATCGACTTTCTCGACCCCACGTCGACCATTGCCGGTAGCGACATTGTTGTGCAGGACGCCCGGGACGGCCGTTTTGTCGGCTCAGAGATTCCGCAAGACCTGCAGCGCCAGTGGATTCAAGGCACCGGGCCGGCCGCCAAGCCGAACGCAGCTCTCGAATCAAGCATACGCAACGTTGCCTATGCTCTACTTTCGGGCGCCGACGGATGGATGTTCGACGGTGAAGACGCCCTCGGCCAGATCAGCTCGATGTCACTCGACAACCAGCGCAACTTGAAGCTGGCCGTTCACCGCGACCCTGTGTTCCTCGATGTGTCCGAGAAGGTCGCCGCCGAGATGAACGCCTGGGCTCAGAATTTCTTCGGGCGCGACATCGTTGATGACTGGCGAAAACAGCTCGATTTCACGACGATGCTCTTCCGAACTCGGGGCCTGCACCTCGACGACCGTCACCTTCGGCATGGGGACGGGCGGTCTTTCTCCGCCTCGATTGCCGACACGGTGCTTTTCGTGGTCAACAATCACCAGGCTCTACGGGACCGAGGCTCCTCGATCGTGCTCTACCTGCCGAAGATCCAGACGGCAGAAGAGGCGGCGTTGTGGAACGATATGCTCGGCGCCCTCGAGACACACCTCGACCTG
>CBDTUG010000502.1:0-1649 GCA_965363555.1 uncultured Thermoanaerobaculia bacterium | reverse complement strand
CGGGGTGGAGGGCCGCCAAGAGGTGGTAGAGACTTTAGACGCAGTACACTAGCTTGGCGAAGCAGGAATCAATGAGCGAGACAAAGGTCCAGGTCGCAGGCCGCAGGTTACATTTTGAAGCCTGCTCCGTCGTCAGTCCTCAAACCGAAATATCTCTTCTTCAAGTTCTGTCATAATGGATGACAAACGTATGGAGACACACGATACCGCCGGCTACATCAAACACCTGGCTGAAATTGTCGGTCAGGTTGGGGAAGGCGTTGCGGTTGCAACTTTCGACGGGACGATCGTCTTCGTCAACGAAATGTGGGCCCAAATGCACGAGTACCGACAGGAGGAACTGATCGGCGTCAATCTCTCGGTCTTCCATTCCCCGCGCCAGATGCTTGAGGATGTCGAACCGTTCAACCAAATCATTCTCGAGACCGGACGATACCAAGGGGAGGTCGGGCACATCACCCGAACAGGGCGTGAGTTCCCGACCGTGATGACCACCACGGTTTTAAATAACAACGAGGGCATCCCGGTGGAGCTGGTTGCGGTCGCCAGAGACATCACGGAGTCCAAGAAGACTCAGAACTCGTTGGAGACCCGCGGACGCTATCTGAGCTGTTTGGCCGACATCTCTGCTCTGATGATCGAGACAAAGGACGTCCTGCTGTTCCTGCCGGAAGTCATGCGCTTGTTGGGAGAAACGGCCGTTGTCAGCCGGACCTACATTTTCACCAATGAAATTCTGGGTAATGGAGACTTGGTGTGTTCCAGAGTCGCCGGTTGGGAACGAGAGGGCGCCCCCGTACCACCTCAAGACGAGAGTTACCGAAACCTGCCCTATGAGGCCAACGGCCTGGCACGCTGGGTCGAAGTCCTCGGCACCGGAGAGATCATCGCAGGAAACGTTGTGGACATGCCGGAGACAGAGAGGGCGAGGCTGACGCCTTTCGGGATCACATCCCTCCTGCTGATCCCCCTGTTTGTATCCGGCGAGTGGTATGGCTATATCGGCTTCGACTGCTGCAAGAGTGGGCGGAGTTGGGCAGACCAGGAGACGGCCCTCTTGAAGGTCGCCGCTGCCCAGATCTCTTCCGGCATCGAGAATCACCGATTGCTCGAGGAAGTCCTCTTGGATGCCAGAATGCTGGAGCGTTCGAATATTGAGTTGAAACAGGCCTACAATGAAACTCTGGAAGGTTGGGCCAGGGCTCTGGAACTGCGCGACAACGTCACCGAGGGTCACACCCGAAGGGTAGCTGATTTCACCGTCAAGATCGGCAAGGAAATGGGGCTCAGGGAGGCCCAGTTGGTCCACCTCCGCCGCGGAGCCTTGCTGCACGACATCGGGAAAATGGCTGTACCAGACCACATATTGAGAAAACCAGGGCCACTCGATGATGAGGAGTGGGCCATCATGAGGCACCACCCTATCCACGCCTACGAAATGCTGTCCCGAATCAATTATCTCCGGCCCTCTCTGGCCATTCCTTGCAGCCACCACGAACGGTGGGACGGTTTGGGCTACCCCGAAAGACTCGAGGGCGAAGACATCCCGCTGCCGGCCCGCATCTTTGCCGTTGTCGATGTCTGGGACGCATTGACGTCTGATCGACCCTATCGCCAGGCGTGGTCTGCCAAGCAGACCATCGGCTACC
>CBDTUG010000501.1:0-1667 GCA_965363555.1 uncultured Thermoanaerobaculia bacterium | reverse complement strand
GGCCTACGGCCCTGAGCGCTTTGGAAAACATGGTTCCGGAACCTGGCTAAAACCTGAGGCCCACCTTCGCCTTGAGGTTGACGAACCCGGCATCTTGACCTTGTCACTTCGCTCTCCTCGACCAACGGATCCTGATCTTGTGGTCGGTGTCGAGTCTGCGAGCACGAATGTTGAATTTCTCAACGGAGAAGCTGAGGCCGTCGTCGAACTGGGGCCACGAGCGATCGAGAACGGTGTGGCCGAGATAGCCCTGATCAGCGAGGCTTTTGTGCCGTCCCTTCATGGCCACGGAGCGGACAGCCGGGAATTGGGCGTCGTGTTGACCGGTCTGACATTCCGACCCGCCGAACCTGGACCACTGTGTTGGTGGAATGAGTAAGGCAAGAAAGCTGGGTGCTTGAGGTCATGCCTCGGCCGGGTTAGAATAGTCTTCCTACCACACTGCACCATCGGTGCAAGGAGATTCTCATGGCAGTGAAGAGTGACAACGTTTTAAACGACAGAATGAAGGCGCTGGAGACGGCGCTGGGTCAGATCGAGCGCCAGTTCGGCAAAGGTTCGATCATGAAAATGGGCGATCAGCCCCCGATGCGTGTCAACGTCATCCCGACGGGTTCGGTCGCGTTGGATGCCGCGCTGGGTGTTGGAGGCTTTCCCAAGGGCCGGGTGATCGAAGTGTACGGTCCGGAGTCGTCGGGCAAGACGACCCTGGGCCTCCACCTCATCGCCAATGCCCAGAAGGCTGGGGGTTTGGCAGCCTTCATCGATGCCGAGCACGCCCTCGATCCTGAATATGCGGGCAAACTCGGCGTCAACCTGGATGAACTTCTGGTTTCGCAGCCGGATTTCGGCGAGCAGGCGCTGGAGATCACCGAAACCCTGATTCGTTCGGGCTCGATCGATGTCATTGTGATCGACTCGGTGGCCGCGCTGGTCCCCCGTGCGGAACTTGAGGGAGACATGGGCGAGGCTCAGATGGGCCTCCAAGCCCGGCTAATGTCGCAGGCCC
The DNA here is from genome assembly GCA_965363555.1 of uncultured Thermoanaerobaculia bacterium. Lineage (GTDB taxonomy): Bacteria > Acidobacteriota > Thermoanaerobaculia > Thermoanaerobaculales > Sulfomarinibacteraceae > DAOWGJ01. The sequence continues at coordinate 658 of CBDTUG010000501.1, read as the reverse complement.
TCAGGAAACTGGCGGGGGTCATCTCCAAGTCGAATACCTGCCTGATCTTCATCAATCAGATTCGAGAGAAGATCGGTGTGATGTTCGGCAGCCCGGAAACGACCACCGGTGGTCGGGCACTGAAGTTTTATTCGTCGGTTCGAGTCGATATCCGACGGATTGCGTCGATCAAGCAGGGCGAAGACATCATCGGCAACCGCACCAGGGCCAAGGTCGCCAAAAACAAGGTGGCTGCGCCCTTCAAAAAGGCGGAGTTCGACATTCTCTACGGCGAGGGTATTTCCCTGACCGGAGAATTGCTGGACCTTGGTGTGGAATATCGCTTGGTTCAGAAGTCGGGCTCGTGGTACTCGTGTGGGGAGACACGCCTCGGTCAGGGTCGGGAGGCCGCTCGGACCTTTCTCAAGGAGAATCCCGAGATGGCGGCCGATCTGGAGGTCCAGATCAGGGAGCAGTTGGGTTTGATTCCCGTCGTCGTTGATGCCGATGAGACCGAGTAGGTTCAGCTGAGTCCGTAGTTCGAGAATAGGGAGGGCCGCCCCGGTGTTGTTACACCGGGGCGTCGCCCCATCGCGGAGGTGTTGATGAAGTCAAAGTTGATGATTACAGGGTTGGTGTTGGTTATGGCCGCGGTGGTATTCGCTGCACCGCCGGCTTC
>CBDTUG010000500.1:0-1672 GCA_965363555.1 uncultured Thermoanaerobaculia bacterium | reverse complement strand
CGATCGAAGTCGACATAGGCCGAGTTGCCCCACCAGTTGTGAAGTAGTTCGTGTGGGTACGACGAGGTCAGGATCCACGGAAAGCGAATAACCTGCGGCCCCAGGAGGGTGAATCCCGGCATGCCGTACCCGGTCTCCCAGAAGTTCTCCACCAGAGCGAACGAGGCGAACGGATATTCCGGCAGCATCGAATTGTAAAGCCTGAGATATCGCTTGGTCGCATCGAGGTACCGAGTCGCCAGGGCGGCGTCCGGGCTACGCAGGTAGGCAAAGACTTCGACGTCGCCTTGGGCGTCCTCAAAGACCTCGAGCGGCCCGCCGACCAGATAGATCTCCTCGGTCGGATTCTCGAATGACCACCGGGTCGTATGTCGTCCCATAGCATCGGCGGCCAGTTGGGTCCTCCGGCCCTGCGAGACCACCTGCCACCCCTTGGCCAGACTGTGGACCTCCAGTTCAAAGGTCATCAGCCCGTCACCGAAGGTCGGCACCCAGAAGGACGTGCCCGCCAGGAAGATTCCTTCCGGGCCGATAAAGCCCGGCGTTTCGGAGAAAGACCGCTGATACTCCTCGCCTTGCTGCTCCAGGCTGTGGTCGATCTCACCGCCGTAGCGCAGTTCCACCGGAGTCAAAGCGCCATCCTCCGGCACCAGCCGCCAACCTTCAAGCGGCACTGTGTCCCCGACCGTCGCCGTGGTCGCGTTGATACCGAAAAAGTCAGCTGTGACCTCACCTTCAACCGCCTGGAGATGCCAGCCCGGAGTCACAACCTCGGGCGCCAAGCCTGCATGGAGGACGAACCGGTAGGCGCTCTCGGCGTCTTTCGCCACTCTGTCCACCGGGTCAATGAGATCAACAACATTGACCCGGTGGCTTTCGGGATCCAGAGTGACCGTCAGATCGTGATGGAGAACACCCTCAGCGGCAGCAACACCGACAAGGCACAGAACAATCATCGAGAAGACGACCGTGGACCGGAACAACGTGCGCATACGCACCTCCGCCGCGCATTGTACTCCGGCAGCCCGCCGGAATGAGTCGTCCCCAACCGGTGTTCTTCAACTCGATGGAGGCACACCAATGATCGTCGTCATTTCAGGTTCCAACCGCCCTGGGAACAACTCATCCGTCATCGCCAAGACCCTTGAATCCCTGCTGATCGATGCCGGCGAAGAAGTCTTCCCCATCGATCTCGAGGCCCTACCGACGGAACTTTTCACCCCGGCCGCCTACGCCGAGAAACCCCCTGAATTCGAAAAGATCCAGCAAGCCATCCTGGATACCGACGGCATTCTTACCGTCGTGCCCGAATACAACGGATCCTACCCAGGAGCCTTGAAGTACTTCATCGACTGCCTGCGCTTTCCCGAGAGCCTGGTGGCCAAACCATCGGCCTTCGTCGGCGTCGCCGCCGGCAAATGGGGTGGTATGCGGGCCGTAGAGCAGTTGCAGATGGTCTTCCAGTACCGCCACGCCCACCTCTACGGCCGCCGCGTCTTCCTGGCCAACATCCTCGGCGCCATGACGGATGGTCAATTGACCGACGACGATTCCCTTCGCCGAATGCAGGAATTGGTCGACGGTTTCGTGCCGTTCTGCAGAGCCCTCCGGGGAAGATAGTACGAGAACAACGCCACAAAGAGGGAAAATAGCCACAAAAAGGCGCAAAAAG
>CBDTUG010000499.1:0-1727 GCA_965363555.1 uncultured Thermoanaerobaculia bacterium | reverse complement strand
CGAGAATCTCGTTCAGATTTATGAGCTGGTCGATGCCGGGCCGTCGATGGCGGTCGTCATGGAGTATCTCGAGGGAGGCAGCCTGTCCCAACGCCTTGGTGATGGCAAGGTGGAGATAACTGAGGTCGAGCACATCGCCGAGGCCCTGCTCGAAGCCCTGGCCTGCTTGCATCGTGAGGGCATCGTGCACAGGGACGTCAAGCCCTCGAATGTCCTTTTCGATTCGGAGGGTGTCGTCAAACTGGCCGACCTGGGAACGCTGAGACCGATGGATCAAGCGGGCGATCTGACGGCCACCAATATGACCATTGGCACACCGGCCTACATGAGCCCTGAGCAGGTTCGGGCCGAAGAATCGGCGCCACCCTCCGACCTTTACTCGCTGGGAGTGACGTTCTACCACCTTCTGGCGGGCAAAAGGCCGTTTGAGGGCACCTCGGAGTTCGACGTGGCCCGGATGCAGGTGACGGACGAGGCGCCGTCGATCAGGCGCGAGCGTAGAGACTGCCCTCGGTGGCTGGCGCGGTTCGTACACCGATTGTTGGAGAAAGACCCGAAGAACCGATGGAAAGACGCCGGGCAGGCTCTGGAAGCGTTCAGGTCTCGGCGCTGGCGGCCGTCCCTGCGGGCGGTTCTGCGCAGCGTCGCGGTGGTGGCCGTTGTTGCCATTCTGGGATCCTTGGGCCTGATGGCCGCTGACCGGATGTCGGATCTCCAGCCGGCAGTCGAGAATAGCGAGTTGGTGGTGAAGAATGGCTTCGGCCGGACCTTGTGGCGCAAGGCGATCGAAGGACTCGGGCCGCTTGCGGTAACGATCGACAGCGTGAAGGGAAGCGGGCGGGGGGTCCTGGCCGGTGTCGATCAAGGCCCACCGGGCAGGAGACAGTTGGATCTCAGGCTCTTCGGCAGAGAGGGTTCGCTGCTGAGAAAATTCAGGGTGACGACGGATTACGCTGGTGTGCCGCTGTTTCCCGGAATGAGTGAAGATCTCCAGGTCTCGAGCCTCAAGTCTTTTGATCTTGGGGGAGACCTTGGCCAAAGTGCCGTGTGGATCGTCACCGACAAATCGTGGTATCCCGGCGCCGTGGGGATATGGCCTAGTGGTGAGGGCGCCGAACCGAGGATCATTCTGGTGAATTCTGGTCATTTCCGTGCTGTAGAAGCCTATGATTTCGACGGAGACGGACGCAAAGAATTGGTGGTTGCGGGAGTCAACAACGAACTGGGTTTTCAGGCTTTTGCTGCCGTTGTTGATCCCGCCCTGACGCCTGCGAGATCCCCTGAGTTGTCCAGTCCGGAACAGATTTCCAGTTTTGGGAGCGGACTCAAAGGCTATGCCCTGCTGGGTGAGGAGAGAGAACCGGATATCAAAATCGAGGCGGGAGGGGACGCGTTGCACCCTCCAGTCCTCCGGCTGGCACATCGAAGGGTTGAGTTGAGTCCGGATGGCGTGATCGACGGGCTGAGCCTGGAGGCCACGATGGATTTCTGGATCGACGTAGTACAAACGGCGACCAGGCTTCAGAATCAGGGCAGTCCCTGGAATCAAGAGATAGAACAGTTGGGTGGCCGGCACGGCGCCGTGTGGCCGAGGGCGTCGTATCGGGCCGGCGCTGCCTTCATCACGGCGAAGGCCCTCGCTGACGCGGGGCATCCTGAACACCTTTGCCGAACATGATTATCAGGGACGGGTCGCCTTCGTCGTCGGCCGAGGCCAGATATGCATC
>CBDTUG010000498.1:0-1780 GCA_965363555.1 uncultured Thermoanaerobaculia bacterium | reverse complement strand
GAAGACAACGCTCGAAGAATTTGCGAACCGTGAGTATGAGCACGGATTCGTGACTGATGTCGAGCAGGAGACCTTTCCGCCCGGACTGAACGAAGATGTCGTACGGGCGATTTCGGCAAAGAAAAACGAACCTGAATGGTTGACACAATGGCGTTTGAAGGCATTTCGCCATTGGCAAACGATGGAAGAACCTTCCTGGCCAAAGGTTCACTACGAACCGGTCGACTACCAGGCGATCTCCTACTTTGCGGCGCCCAAGAAACTCCTGGAGAGCCTCGACGAGGTTGATCCGGAGATTCTGGAAACCTACAAAAAACTGGGCATCCCCCTCGATGAGCAGAAAGCTCTTGCCGGCGTCGCCGTCGATGCGGTGTTCGACTCGGTCTCCGTGGCTACGACCTACAAGGAAAAATTGGCCGAAAAGGGCATCATTTTCTGTCCTTTTTCCGAGGCAGTTCAGGACCATCCTGACCTCGTCAAAAAATATCTCGGCTCGGTCGTCCCCACCACCGACAATTTTTTCGCTGCCTTGAATTCCGCTGTCTTTTCCGACGGGTCGTTCGTCTATATCCCCAAAGGCGTTCGCTGTCCAATGGAGCTCTCGACCTATTTCCGTATCAACGCATCCAATACCGGTCAGTTCGAGCGCACTTTGGTCGTCGCCGACGAAGACGCCCACGTCAGCTACCTCGAGGGTTGCACCGCGCCTCAAAGAGACGAAAACCAACTCCATGCCGCCGTGGTCGAATTGGTCGCCCTGGACCGGGCGAACATCAAATACTCCACGGTCCAGAACTGGTACCCGGGGGACAAAGAGACGGGAAAAGGCGGGATCTTCAACTTCGTCACCAAGCGGGGTGTATGCGGAGAAAAATCGAAGATCTCCTGGACCCAGGTGGAAACCGGATCGGCCATCACCTGGAAATACCCCTCCGTCATCCTCAAGGGTGACGCCTCGATCGGCGAGTTCTACTCGGTGGCCCTGACCGCCGGCCGACAGCAGGCAGACACCGGCACCAAGATGATCCACCTGGGCAAGAACACAACTTCGACAATCATCTCCAAGGGCATCTCGGCAGGCAAGGGCCAGAATAGTTACCGGGGTCTGGTCAGGGTTGCCAAAGGCGCCGACAACGCCCGAAACTTCTCCCAGTGCGATTCGATGTTGATAGGATCTCAGTGCGGCGCTCACACCTTTCCCTACATCGATATCCGCAATCCCAGTGCCCAGATGGAACATGAAGCGACAACCTCGAAGATCGGCGATGACCAGATCTTCTACTGCAACCAGCGCGGTCTCTCGACCGAAGATGCCGTCTCGATGATCGTCAACGGCTTCTGCAAAGAAGTTTTCAAGGAACTGCCCATGGAGTTCGCGGTCGAAGCACAAAAACTGCTCGGCGTCAGCCTCGAAGGCAGCGTTGGATGACGAGCTCTCGGCGATCAGCTCTCAGCTGTCAGCAGCTATTTATTGGAGTCTAAAGAATGCTTGAACTCAAAAACCTTCACGTCGCCGTCGACGGCAACGAGATCCTCAAAGGGATTGACCTGAAGATCAACGCCGGTGAAGTCCACGCGATCATGGGGCCGAACGGATCCGGGAAAAGCACACTGGCGTCTGTTTTGGCCGGCAGGGAAGAATACGAAGTCACCTCGGGCGAGGTCCTGTTCCAGGGCGAAAACCTGCTGGACCTCGACGCGGAAACCCGGGCCCGCGAAGGTCTGTTTCTGGCCTTCCAATACCCGGTTGAAATCCCGGGCGTGGGCAATACCTATTTCT
>CBDTUG010000497.1:0-1798 GCA_965363555.1 uncultured Thermoanaerobaculia bacterium | reverse complement strand
GCTCTTCCGATCTTGACGCTTGGGTACTCGATGTCGGAACCGGTTCGGGTTGCCTTGCGATCACCCTGGCGGCCGAGAGGGTCGACTGGCGTGTGGTCGGGATCGACCGATCGTTTGATGCACTTCAGGTTGCCCGCCTCAACGGCGAAGAGCACGGAGTCGGCGTGGCCTGGCTCTGGTCCGACCTGATCTCAAGCTGTGGTCAGGCTGTCGACCTCGTGGTGGCCAATCTTCCCTACATTCCGACCGGGTGGCTGCCTACCTTGGGGGTTGAGATTTCTCGGGATCCGGCCCTGGCCCTGGATGGCGGACACGACGGGTTGCACCTGGTGCGACGCCTTATTGGTGATCTGGCCCGGATTTTGGCGCCGGGTGGTTTGTGTTTACTTGAGTTGGCCGAGGACCAGGCCGAGGCCGTCGAAGAATTGGCGGTGAAGCATGGGCTGCGCCCAGTGGGGCGGCGTCGTGACATTGGTGGATGCGATCGTGTGGTAATACTCGAGCACAGTTGAACCGGGGAGCGAAGCGACCCTGGAAATTCGTCGGACGAATTGCATGGTTGACAGTCTGAGCGCCTGGGAGCACAATCACCGCTTCACTGGAGGCCCTGATGAACCAGACTCAACCTGAGACCACGACACCGACCCAGCGAAAACCTGTCGCTGTGATTGGATTTGGTGGGAATTCCCTTTTGAGACCGCAGGATCACGGAACGCAGGAGGAACAGTTCACCCTGACGTGGAAGGCCTCCCGGTGGCTTGTGGAAATCCTCCACCGTGGCTATGAGCTGGCGATCGTGCACGGCAACGGTCCCCAGGTGGGCAACATCATGATCCAGGTCGAAGAGGCGATCACCAAGATCCCGCCGCAGAGCCTGGATGTCGCCGTGGCTCAGACCCAGGGCTCTATGGGCTTCATGTTGGCCAACCAGCTGAGAAATAGGTTGAACGAAGAACAGTTGGACAAGTCGATCGCCTGTCTGGTGACCGAAGTCGTCGTTGATCGAGAGGATCCGGCTTTTGAGAATCCGACCAAACCGGTCGGGCCGTTTTTCACGGCATACCGCGCCAATGTCTTAATGCAGGAGCACGGATGGCAGATGGTCGAGGATGCCGGCCGGGGCTGGCGCAAGGTCGTTCCGTCGCCCAGGCCCCTTCGCATCCTTGACGCTGCCCTCATGCGCCGGCTCATCGACAGCGGCGCCTTGTTGATCGCCGGTGGCGGGGGTGGTATTCCCGTGTACCAGGATGTTGGTGGTTACTACCGCGGCGTCGAGGCGGTAATCGACAAGGATTACGTCGCCTCGATCCTGGCTCGGGAGCTAGAGGCCGAACTCTACATCGTTCTGACCCAGGTGCCGATGATTGCCGAGAATTTCGGGCGGCCCAATCAGCGCTGGATTCGCACCCTTCCGGTTGCCAAGGCGTTGGAGATGCTGGAGCAGAACCAGTTCCCACCGGGTTCGATGGGGCCGAAAGTTCGGTCTGCTCTCGAGTTCATCGAGGCGACCGGCAAGGAAGTACTGATCACCGACGAAGAGAGCCTCAAGAACGCCCTCTCGCGGGAGGCAGGGACCTTCATGGTGGCTGAGGGCGAGATCGAGTACGCGTAGGGGCGGACCCCCGTGTCAGAAAACCAGGGTCAAAGGGGTCGAAAGGGTCGCATTGTGCCCCAACAGGTCTCTGCCCTTCGGGCTCCCGGAAAGGCTATCCTAGTGTACTGCGTCTAAAGTCTCTACCACCTATTGGCGGCCCTCCACCCCGCTGACTACGTTGCTCCTCCTTGAAGTAGTCAAACT
>CBDTUG010000496.1:0-1806 GCA_965363555.1 uncultured Thermoanaerobaculia bacterium | reverse complement strand
TTTCATTCCCAGAATGGGCGTCTGCGTATTTCGTGCCGCAGTAGATCACTGGTGAGAAGGTCGAGCTAGGCACGCTGCCCATTGATCCGGGCTGTAATCTGATCCAAACACCGATCAATATCCATCTCATCGGTTCGGAGGACCAGGTCGGCGCGTTCCGGGACTTCGTAGGGGTCGCTGACGCCGGTGAAATGCTTAATCTCGCCCTTTTCCGCTCGGTCGTACATGTTGTTGCGGTCACGATCGTGAAGGGTCTTCTCGTCCGCTGTCAGGTGGACAAGAAGAAATCGGTCGTTTCCGATGACCTCCTTCGCGCGGCGTCGATCATCCCTGAAAGGGGAAATCAGGCCGCAGATGGCGAAGATACCGTGGGAATTGGCGATGCGGGCAACTTCCGCGGTACGACGGACGTTTTCCGCACGTTCGATCGGGTCAAAGCCCAGGTCACGACACAGACCGAGCCGCATATTCTCTCCATCAAGAACGATTGAGCGAAGATCCTGGTCAAAAAGCCGCCGTTCAAGTGCGTAGGCCAAGGTGGTCTTGCCGGCTCCACTCAGACCGGTGAACCACACGGTGACCACCCCGCTGCCTGTCTCAGCCTCCCTTTCCTTCTCGGAGATGGTTCCGGCGTGGGCCACGACGTTAAGGCTCTTTGGTGTGTCCGACACTTTGCCGAAACTGGATCGCGACCACAAGCGCTCGTGGATGTAGTAAAAGAGCATCTTTGAGAGGCTCTCGACGAGGCCGATCCCTCCAGCCAACAGTAGTTTCCCGGTGAAACCGAAGACGATGGCCATCGTGGTCGATGTCGCCACGACACGCCAGGTGATGGCCTTTGCCAATGAGCGGCGCTGGCTCTCTTTGGCTGGGGCAGAGTTAACTTGAGAAGCTTGATCCATCGGCTGACCTCTGTCTTTGTTCATGCCTTGACGACGTTCGCCAGTTTTTCTCGATAAATGCCCCTGGTGTCGATCACTAGAGGGGCGTGGTCAACAACGAACTGATAGTCGACGGCCGTGTGGTCGGTGGCGATCAGAACAGCATCCACTGCTTGAAGGGTCTCAACGCTGAGGTCCACCGAGTGCATGGCCGGCAATTGGGGCCAAGACCGCATGCTGGGCGCGGTCGGGATATGTGGATCGTGGTAGCTGACCTTGGCGCCCAGGGTCAGCAACTGGTGGATCAGTTCGAAGGCTGGACTCTCACGCGGGTCGTCGATGTCCTTCTTGTATGCCAAACCGAGTACGAGGACATTGGAGTTCTTGACGGCCTTGGCACGGTCGTTGAGGGCCAGTTGCAGTTTCTCGATTACGTAGGCCGGCATTGCGACGTTGACTTCACCCGCCAACTCGATGAACCGGGTCGATTGGCCGTATTCTCGTGCCTTCCAGGCCAGGTAGAAGGGGTCGAGAGGAATGCAATGGCCTCCCCACCCCGGGCCGGGACTGAAGCGCATGAAACCGAAAGGTTTGGTGGCGGCGGCATCCAAAACTTCCCAGACGTCGATGCCCATCCGGTCATAGACCATTTTCAATTCGTTGACCAAAGCGATATTGACGGCCCGAAATATGTTCTCGGTCAGTTTGGTGGCTTCGGCTGCCCTGGCCGACGAGACTCGAACGGTTCGAGAGATCACCTTTGCATAGAGCCTTTCCGCCAGATCACCTGAAGTCTGATCGAGGCCGCCGATGACCTTGGGGATGGTGGTCGTACCGAAGTCAGGATTGCCCGGGTCTTCCCTCTCGGGAGAGAAGGCCAGGAAAAAGTCTAACCCACAAACCAGGCCTGATTCTTCGAGAATAT
>CBDTUG010000495.1:0-1818 GCA_965363555.1 uncultured Thermoanaerobaculia bacterium | reverse complement strand
CCTTCGGCAGCCACGATCATCGAGATGAAGCCACAGGAGATATTCGCCGCGGTGACCCCGTTGGGGGCCAGGTAGCGATACCGCCCTCCAGGTGATTGTTCGACTGTCATCATCGGGATGATATCACTGGGACGGCGTTTCTTTAACGTCGTCGGCAACGATTTCAGCCTTCACAATATAGTCAAGTTTCGGGAACTCGGCCTTGAGATAGGCGTTGCCTTCAGAGGCGATTCGGCCTTGACTGGGTCCGTTGCCTTGAGGAGCGCCCTCGCCGTAACCGTAATAGAACTTCTTAACGGCATCCATACCTTCGACGACTTCACCGAACGGCGCGAAGCCCATCCCATCCAGGCGAGAATTGTCCCCGTAATTGATAAAGAACTGAGTCGTCCTGGAGTTCGGCCCACCGGTTGCAAAAGTCACCATGCCTCGAGTATTTGATTTATTGACTGGATCATCCTTGAGGCGGGCGGCACGCCAGGCCAGGTTGACCGCTGGGTCTTTGTTAAAACCAATCTGAGCCATGAACGGCCGAGGACGAAGAATCACCCGGTAAAAAGCCGTGTCGTCGTAATAGCCCATGGATACCAGGTTAAAAAACCGATCTGCACCAATCGGCGCCCAATCACGGTGGACCTTGATCACGACGTCACCCTGGGTGGTCTCAACCTTGACCGTGAACTCTGCCGGAGCGACGGCGTTCGCCGCTGCAGGATTAAGCAACGCAGCAGATGGTCCATCTGCGCTCGTGTCGGCACCAAGAACCGGCACCGCGACGAGGAGAGAGATGACTGCCAAAGACCCAAATACCTGATATCGCATATTGCCTCCAAGGGCATGATTCTACAGGATCCGGACGACATCCAGTTTCTGTCAGTGCCAGCCGATACTGGGGAGCTGCTTAACCGTGAATTCGCCTTGCTACTGAAAGGCACTACCAACTTTGCTATCCTTCCATCCCCTATCACGGGGACTGGAGAGATTGTGTCTAAAAACACCTACTACATCACCACGCCGATCTACTACGTCAACGACATGCCGCACATCGGCCACATCTATACAACCGTGATGGCCGACGCCTTCGCGCGGTTTCATAGGATGCTGGGCCACGACGTGCGTTTTCTGACAGGCACCGATGAGCACGGACAAAAAATCGAGAAAAGCGCCGCATCCCAGGGTTTGAAACCGATCGAGCTTGCCGACAAGGTGGTCGAGAGGTACCGCCACCTTTGGGAAGTACTCAACATATCGAACGAAGATTTCATCAGGACAACCGACGATCGGCACAAAGCCGGCGTTACAGAGATCATCAAACGCATCGTGGCAACTGGGGATCTCTACAAGGGTGATTACGAGGGCTGGTATTGCGCCGGCGCCGAAGCGTTCGTACCGGACTCTCAGGTCGTCGACGGCAAAGACACGGAAAGCGGCTACCCGGTTGAGCGCCTTTCTGAATCGAGTTGGTTTTTCAAACTCTCAGCGTATCAAGAGCCGCTCCTCGAATGGTACCGGGCGAATCCCGACTGCATCAAGCCAAAGAGTCGCTACAACGAGGTCCTGCGATTCGTTGAAGGCGGCCTCAGAGATCTCTCTGTGTCGCGCACCTCAGTTTCCTGGGGCGTGCCCTTCCCAGGTGACGCTGACCATGTGGTCTACGTTTGGCTCGACGCGCTGACTAATTACATCTCAGCTCTGGGATTCGGCAGCGAAGACGAATCCTCATTCGAGCAGTACTGGCCCGCCCAAATTCATATGGTCGGAAAAGACATCCTTCGTTTCCATTGTGTCTACTGGCCGGCATTCTTGATGTCCGCCGGT
>CBDTUG010000494.1:0-1850 GCA_965363555.1 uncultured Thermoanaerobaculia bacterium | reverse complement strand
GTGGAACCTTGAGGTTCCGCATCTGAAGGATGCGGTGCGGGCGTAGGCCCGCATCGTGTCGACGAGAATTTTGCAAGAGGCTCACGAGGCACCGATTCCGCGACGCGAGTCTCTCTTGGTCGATCTCGGCGATTTCACACACCATATAAAAAAGCCGGTCGGCGCTCGCAGGTTCGAAGCAGGTGTGTGAGGATGCTCTCCACCCGAGCTTCTGCCTGACGCGGTACACTGGTGCGCACGGGATCCGAGACTACCCCCAGAAGGAGATTTCACCATGACGACCAGTAGACTCCGTGGACGAATCGTAATCCTCGTTGCGACGTTGTTTTTCACCGCTACCATTGCCGCCGCGGGCGATATTCTCAAACCAGAGACGGGTAATGTGATCTTTGTTTCGAAAACAACAGGCAGCAACAAGAATCCGGGCAGCCGCACTGAACCGTTGAAGAACCTCGACAAGGCGATCAAGATTGCCGTCTCCGGTGACACGATCGCGATCGCCGAGGGGGTGTACAGCGGAACCTTCGACATTGGCTATTTCGAAAGCGACAAGGCGCTGAAGATCTACGGTGGTTTTTCGACGGATTTTTCAAAACGCCATCCGACCACCCATCAAACCCTGCTTCAGCCCGATAACAAGAGCGGCGCCAAGAGCCGCAAACCGATCTTACGGTTCAGCAAGGACATCGACGGCCTTGTGATCGACGGCTTGGTCATTGACATGGGCGAACGCAATTCTTACCACCCAACCGAGGGTAAGCCCGAGGGTATGGATGGTGGCATGCTCCTCCTGCCGCCGAAAAAGGCCAGTGGCGACAACGCCACCGTCACCGAGGCGTGTCTGTCGATTCCCAGCGCCGCCCAGGGTGGCGAAGTCGTCATTCGCAACAACGTCTTTCTCAACGGCGCGAAGTTCGGCATTCAAGCCGGTTTGCGAAGCGGCGCCATCCATGTACTGAACAACGTCTTCGTTTCCAATCGCATGGCGGCGATCGAAATCTACGGCACCTGCCCCTCGACCGGCGGACCCAAGTCGATGAGTCGGTGCGGTCTTGCTGAAATCGCCAACAATACGATCCTCTTCTCCTGGAGCCGAACCAAGGACTTTCAGGACATGGGATACGGTGTTCGGGTGATGACGAAACTGGGCTACGACATTCACCACAACATCATTGCAGGCAACATCATGGCCGGTGTCGATGACAGCCGGTTTACTCCGGATGAGTGGATTCAACTCGACGAAAACATCTTCTTCGTCAATAAAATGGCGGACCTTGAGTACTCGCCTGAAAGCAATACGACCCTCGATCTGTGGGCCGATCAATTCGAAGATCTCGAATTCGGCAGCGTCTCGAACAACAGCAATGCCGTGCAAAAGGGTCTTTCGATAGAGAAAGCATATCTTGAAGGGTTCCTCAGCGCCCGCTACTCCGAGGAGACTGACTTCGACCCCGAATCACCGGCCAACCAATGGCGCTCCGTCCTCGGCATGAATCTCCAGGGGAAGATGAGCTCATCGGTTTCGATGTACGCCAACCACTACCCGGTCGATGAGGCGCTGAAGCTCTTCGGCGCCGTCAAGGGAATCGGCGCCCAGGGTTTATAGTGTTGCCTGAAATCTGACCGTTATATGGTCGGCTCATACCAGTTGACGAGTTGCCGCCTCCGGCCGATCGAGGTCAAGTCTCACCAGGGCGAGTTTGGGAGCGTCGTGAGCTGCTGAAAACATCCTATTCGGCCCAGTTGCTCCTGGGTGCCACGTCAGGCGCTTGCAAAATTCGAGCGCAACGCCACAAAGAGGGAAAAATAGCCACAAAAAGGCGCAAAAAGGCACGAAGAGAAACACATTT
>CBDTUG010000493.1:0-1852 GCA_965363555.1 uncultured Thermoanaerobaculia bacterium | reverse complement strand
CTCCGGATGTCTTCGGCCCGGACATCACCCCGGTCGATTACGGTCTTGACGCCGAGTTCCCGCAATCTTCGCGCGATCAACTGTGTGTATTGCGATCCGAAATCTAAAATGTAGATAAGCTGATGGTCCATGAAGCCCCCGTCGGTCTGATATCGGTGCGAACCGAGGATACCATCTGGTTCCCCCCTCCGACTTGGCTATGCCTGAGACAAATTGACGGGAAAATGTGTTCACGCTAGGATGAGCTTGTGAAAATACCCACATGAAGAATGCCGAGCCAGGCCGGCAACCAGAGGTGGGGATGTCGGGGAGGGCTTAGTGGCTTCTTTCAAACGAAACATCGATCCATCAACCATTTCGGACCTGACGATCGGGCGACTTTCAGTGTACCTTCGATGTGTTGACCGCCTTATTGAGATGGGGATAGAGACCGTCTCAAGTCAGGAAATGGCAAAACGCTTCCATCTTAATTCGGCCCAGATCCGCAAGGATCTCGCCTATTTTGGTGAATTTGGGGTCAGGGGCGTTGGATACTCCGTCAAAGAACTCCGCCAATACATGGTCGGTATCCTCGGGTTGGACCGCGAACGACGAATCTTGATCGTAGGCGCAGGAAATCTGGGAACCGCCTTGTGTCACTACTCCGGTTTTTCCGGGGCCAGCTTTTTGGTGGTCGGCGTATTGGACAGTGATGCGTCGAGAATCAACACTCCAACTCCCGCAGGCCTGCTGGTCGAGGACTCGGCACGGTTGGCTGATATTGTCGAGCAACGCCACGTGGAGATCGGCGTTATTACGACACCTGCGACCGCCGCACAGAGGATCTGTCAAGAGATGGCAGACGCTGGGATTCCCAGCATCTTGAATTTCGCACCCATCCGAGTCAAGGCGCCCGAAGGCGTCAGGGTGACGTCCGTCGACCTCAAAATCTACCTTGAGGAACTCTCCTTCCACCTGTCGCACGGGTCGTAAGAGCAAAACAGGGATACAGGTCTCAGGATTCAGGATTCAAAAGACCACAGGTGGCGGTTTCCTGCAACCTGCCACCTGCTACCTGTGCCTCGAGGACAGCCATTGAGTTCCGAATCCCCGACCCCTGAAATTGTCGCAGCATTCGTCAATTCCACTGTACAATCCTCAAGGCATGGAAACACCGAACCGTATCGGCAAGTATGAAGTGATCTCCCAAATCGCCGTCGGCGGTTTTGGGGTGATATTCAAAGCGTGGGACCCGTTCATCAAACGCCCAGTCGCGATCAAGATGTGCGCCTCGCATGATGAGGAGGTCCGCCAACGATTTCACCAGGAGGCGCAGTTCGTCGGCAACCTGGTTCATCGCAACATCACGATGGTGTTTGATTTCGGAATGCAAGACGAAGTGCCCTACCTGGTTCAGGAATTCCTAACGGGCTTTGACCTCGATCATCTCCTGAACAACGGCGTGCTCGGTGACCTCAATGCAGTTTCCTCCGTGCTATTGCAGGTTGCAGAGGGTCTGCGCCACGCCCACCAGCGAGGCATCATTCACCGGGACATCAAACCCTCAAACATCCGAATCCTCGAAGACGGCACCGTCAAGATCATGGATTTCGGGATCGCCAAGAGCCTTGAGGGTGGATCGAATTTAACCCAGACCGGCATCGCCCTGGGAACGGCCGGCTACCTGGCGCCCGAGCAAATCCAGGGAGAGCCTGTTGATCAAAGGACCGACATTTTTTCGCTGGGAGTCGTTGGCTATGAGTTGATCACCGGTTCCAAACCGTTCAAAGGTTCGTCTTTGAGCAATGTGCTCTACAGAATTCTGAACGACGAGCCCGAGAATCCTAAGGTTCTGACGCCGACATGCCCGCCG
>CBDTUG010000492.1:0-1894 GCA_965363555.1 uncultured Thermoanaerobaculia bacterium | reverse complement strand
ACCGGGCATACGGAACGAACTCTTGGCCACATGCAGGTTGTGAGCCCAGAGGATCACTTTTCCACCAGGGATCTCCCGGTCGAGAATGCGAAGTGTGTTCTGGGCCATGCCGTGTTCACGGATTGCTCCGCCTGTCTCGCGGTCGCCAGAGGAAAAGAACTCATTTCCAATCTCTCCGGCCACGGCTTTCATGAGCGTTCGCTCGTACTCCTCCTCAGAATAAGATGCGGTCAGTCGCGTCTTCTTCTCTTTCACCAGCTCGATCAGAGCCTCATAGTTGGCGGCGAGTTCTCTCCGCTCCTCGTCAGAAAGTGCCGAATACCTCTCCCAAGTTCTAGGCCAGAAATCGCCACGCTGGAGATCCAGGCCGAGAGCTTGTTCGTTCAGCAGGGTGCCTGCCCCCGCAGATTCAAGAGCGTTGATGGCCTCCCGGACTCCCGGGGAGGGTGCTGTGATGTCTACGCCGAAGATGCGTACCTTCTGGCCGAATTCGAGGTCCTGATTGAACTGTGCAATCCATTGGATCAGCTCCAGCATCTCCTCGGTGTCCCAGAGATACCAGCCGGCAAGGCTGTTCATCAGTTCTCGGGGATCACCCTCGCCGGAGGTGACATAACGATCGAGTGACTCCGCGTGTGCCAGACTTTCTTCGAGGATCAGGGCACGAAATCCCATATTCTCAATCAGGTATCGAACGAGCCGACCTTTCAAAAGAAGTTGTTCGCGGGTGTCGTGACGACTCTCACCCAGGCCGACAAGCCGAGCTGATCCAAGGGTCTGCCGGAGGGGCTCGAGGTCTGTTCCCGGCGCAGTTGTGTCGAGGCTCTCAAGGGCGACCGCATGCTCTGAAGCCCATTCGATGAAAGCCTGGGTTTCGGGCGGTATTTCTCCGACTTTCGTTGACTGTTGTGCGCACCCGTACACACAAAGGGCGCACGCCGCCAATACGATGTTGAGCCTCACAATGAAATGCCGTTTCTATCCACCGTTGTGTTCAGCGGATGGTCTTCTGATTCGAACGAAAGGAATTCGATCGGCGCTCCGTTTTCAACGACGAAGGCAACCATCACGCCCGGGCTGGGGGAGTTGGGCTCGATCAGTACGTCCTTGCCTTCGATCGCCTTGACGATATCATCCACTACGAACGCGACGTGAGGCACGGTCTTGACCAGTTCGGGTAACGGTGAATTTGGTTCGAACCGTAGCCACTCTACGCCGTAGGCGCTATGTTCAAATCCGACGACAGACATCCCGAATTTTTCGAGATAGACCTCGCCGGGCCGTTTTTTGGTCGTCGGGATGCCGATGTGATGGTACTTCAAGGTTCTTCCTTCCCCGCGAAGAGCGGTGCACGCTGCGCTGCCACGCAGAGCCTCGATATTCATATCGAAATAGCGAGAATGAGGTTGCAATTTACTTGACTTCATTTGAGGAGGTTATAGTTTGTACCAAGGTTGTTGAACCACCATTGGAGGGAATATGCGTTTTTTTTCGGTTCTTTTTTGTGTCACTTTGGCAAGCAGTGTCGCGTTTGGCGTCGATATCACGTCCATCTATGACATCCAGCACACCGTGGATCCGTCGGGCGATTCGCCGCTCAATGGCCAGACGGTGACAATCGAAGGCGTGGTCACGGCCGCAAATTACAACGGTTTTTTTGTCACTGATGCCGCAGGACCTTGGAACTCGATCTACGTCTATACCGATGCTGCGGGCTGTGCTGTCGAGGACGGCGACGGAGTGACCGTTACCGGTGTTGTCGACGAGTATTTCAATATGACTGAAATCACTCAGTCCGGCGACGCCACTCCGGTTCAGGTCAGCTGTTCCATCACCTCGAGCGGGAACGCGTACGCCGCCCTGCCGTTGTCTACGGTCGCCGTGGCTCAGGAAC
>CBDTUG010000491.1:0-1896 GCA_965363555.1 uncultured Thermoanaerobaculia bacterium | reverse complement strand
CGACCACGGCGAAGGTGGAATCTACGCAGAAAAGATCCTGGCCGAACCGCAGCGGCGTTGGACTCGCACCGACCAGTTGCAAGGTCTGATTGAATGGGGCAAACCCCAGGGCGAACCGGGGGAGGTGTACCGCTACTCGGACAGCGGCTACATCTTGCTGGGAGAAATTCTCGAGCGCTCGACGGGCAAGGACTTTCCAGGGGCTGTGTGGCAGTTGATCGATAGACGACGCCTCGGTCTCAATGCAACCTGGTTCGAATCGCTCGAACCTCAGCCACTGGGAACGTTCGACAGGGCTCACCAGTTCTTCGGTGAGGTGGACACCTTTGATTTCGATCCGTCATTCGATCTGTGGGGTGGGGGAGGCATCGTCGCGACCGTCGGGGACCTCGCTGTCTTTACGCGGGCGCTGTTTGAAGGCCGGGTTTTTGACGATCCGACCACGTTAGAGGCGATGCTGACGACCTTCGACGGGCTCAATGCCCCCGAAGGCGCCGGGGAACAGGGGATCGAACCCGGCGCCTACCGGATGGGGTTATGGGTCGTTGAAGTCGAAGGCCTGACCGGCTATCGGCATTCGGGATTCTGGGGAACCTCAGCCACCTTTTTCCCCGACCTCGACCTCGTCATCACCGGTACCCAGAACCAGAATCACGGAGAGAATATCCTCAGTCCGCTGGCCGCGGAGATCGTGACCAGGGTGAGGTAGGGCTTAAAGGTCGAGTTGCACCCTCATGGCCTCGCGCAGGGCTTCAAGGGTTTCTGGATTGTCGATCCGGCCGAGCTTCTTCGCCAATGTTTGCTTGAACACAGTCCGGAGTTGGTGAGGCATCGCCACCGATTCTCTGTTCAGGCCGGCGTAGCCCTCGTCAAGCGGAGGTTTATTGGTCAGCCGCTTGTTTGACATCACCGCGGTGACCGACAAGCAATCACACGCCCGTCTATCGCACCGGGAAATCCGCCAACAACCGAGATACGATCTTCGCCACATCGGCCTCCGACGGGTTGGACTTGCTGAAGGCGCCTTCGGCGATGCCTCGCCAGACGAGACCGCGCTTCTCGCCGTCCAGAACGTCGACGATCAAGGTTCCCCTGGTCACCATCCGTGCCGAGGAGTAGCCGCCACCGCCCCAGCCTCCGCCCCAGCCCCAACATCCGCGATATGGATACCCCCATCCGCTGGAGTAGACCTGCATGCTTTGTTGCAGGGCGATGTGGTAAGTCACCAGGAGATCCGCTTTGGCTGGTTCGGCCGGCTTGAGCCCTTTGAGCCCGAGCTCACCGGTTACCGCGCCTCGGATGCGTGAGGCAACGATGGCGTTTGGGGCCGGGGGGGCAGCGCCTGGCCCCGGCCTCTCAGGCAGTTCGTACCACGCGAAGTCTTTCGCGCTGGAAAAATCATAATGGGTGTCCCAATCGGTGACGTACCTGACCGACGAACAGCTCCCGAGTAGCACCGCAATTCCTCCAAGCGCAACCATCAGAATCAGTCTTTTCATGATTGGGTCTCCTTTTTGGCCTTCCCAGCACGGTCTTTGTCCGCGCCATCCACTATTTGACACTGCAAGAACAGTGCCCGTTTACCAACAGCCGTCAAACCTGGTTGAACTCCCTCGTGGCCACCTGAGAGGACTGATTGTCCCGTTTCGGGGACAGGGGGTGGGGTGAAGGGTGAAGTTTGAAGGGCAAAGTTTGGGGGTTCCGGTGGCGAGAGGTCGACTCGCTATACTCCGCCGATGGAAACACGGCACCCACGAAAGACCGATATCCCACAGGAGTACGCCGAGGCGCTTGAGGTGCAACTAAGACACTGTCTGGACTTGTGGCAGGTCGGCTCTCTCGCTCCGGAGATCCGCATTCGCCTCAATACACGAATGACACGCACTATCGGTAGCG
>CBDTUG010000490.1:0-1932 GCA_965363555.1 uncultured Thermoanaerobaculia bacterium | reverse complement strand
GCTACCCAAATATAGCCGTCGGCATCCTGGACAATCCCGGAAATCTGGCTCTGAACCAGGCCATCGCGAACTGTGAAATGGCGCGTCGGTCGCCACTGGCATTCAGCCGAGGACGGGATCAGAATTCCGAGGGTCAACAGGCCGACAATTGCGGCAGCCGAGAAAGGACGTTTCAAATTCATCCCGCCAATTGTGACGGAATTCAGCCATATTTACCAGTGATCAGGATCGCATTTTCACGCCGAAGCGGCCCGAATGATCTGGTCGGCAACGATGGATACGGCCGTCTGGACCGGGGGGCTCAACTGTTCTGCCAGATCCAATCCTGCGGGCTCGATGCCCCAGAGACTGTAGGTGACGTTCTGCATCTCAGGGTAGGTGAGTCTGATCCACCGTAATCCCTCGGGAAGACTGAGGTGGTGCACGGTCGCGTGCCTCTGAGGGATCGCCATCACCCGGTCGTGATCGAGTGTATGAATCGTTCCGGGAGGGTCCCGCCGGACCAGCGCGTCAACCATCCAGATCTGATTCTCCCCACGCCAGAACGAGGGGAGGATCAGGCTATCGCTGCCGCACTCGACCGCCCGGAGGTGGGGAGGCAGATCCCTCTTGATCAACTCACGGATGACCATGGGCCCCGCACCGTCGTCGCCCATCAGGGTGTTCCCGAAGCCAACTACCAGGATTGTTGCCGGCACCATCGCCATTCTCTCCTCCCCCGATTCTTCAAGACACGCCGACCCTTTGTTCGAGCTGATAGCGGAGAACCGACCCGCGTCAGTCCTCCCTGATCACATGCACCGAGCAGGAGATGCAGGGATCGTAGGCGCGCGCGACCATTTCAAGTTGCAGCTTGATCTGGTCGTCACTGGGAACCGGCGTGGTTGCCAGCATCGACTCGACCGCCATTCGAAGATCCCGCTCGGTGTTGGCGAGGTTCTGGGCCGTTGGCGTAATGACATTTGCGGCGACCACACGTCCGTCGTCGTCAATCTCATAGTCGTGAAAGAGGGTTCCCCTCGGCACCTCGATGGCCCCGATGCCGCGGCCCGCCGAGACTTCGTAGTCAACCATTTCAGACGCCGCCTCGGGTTGAGTCAACAACAGGTCGCAAATTTCGATCCCGCGCTCGACGCAGTGGACCAGTTCGACAAGCTGCGCCCAGTTGTTTGTCAGGATATTGTCTTTGACGCCGCCGGGGAAAAGGATGTCAAACGCTTTCTTGGTCTGGCCGCCGAGGTACTGGTTCCAGAGCCGAAGACGAGCCAGGGAGCCGACCATGTATGTTTCGCCGGAGGCCAATGCGGAATGTTTTGCGTGCGAATGCTCGACCGTGAACTCCTGAATGGTCTCTTGATAACCGTCGAGGTCGAACTCGGCGCCCTCGGAAGTGCAGATCGAGATTCCGCGAAAGCGGAAGGCCTCTTCGTAGGGACGCAGGGCCACGTAGAGGGTCGGCTGCGCGGCCCAGGTGGGCACGTCGATCGTAGCCGCAAGGTTTACAAAATCCATCAGGGGTTCGAGGGAGGCCTCGAGTTCCCGCCGAATGGTCGTTATTTCCTGGTGGTTCGGTAATTTTCCGAAGCCGCCGACCAGTGTATTGATCGGATGAACGGCGCGGCCGCCAACCAGGGTCTGAATGGCGTTCCCCAGCTGCTTCAGCTTGAGTGCGAAAGCAACCTGGTCGGGATACTTCGACGCCATGCTGATGACCGAGTCAAAGCCCAAAAAGTCAGGTAGCGCCAGGGCAAAAACGTGAAGGGCATGGCTTTCAATCGTGCCTCCGAGCAGCAACAGTCCACGGAGTTGATTCACTCTTTCGGAAACCTGAACGTCCAGCGCCTTTTCCAGTGCCGTCAACGCCGCGACCGTGTGGCTTGACGAACAGATGGCACAAACTCTGGTGATGATTCCCTGAACCTCCAGGAAATG
>CBDTUG010000489.1:0-1942 GCA_965363555.1 uncultured Thermoanaerobaculia bacterium | reverse complement strand
CGCAAACCGGAGGCGATCCACGATCTCAAGAGCCTTCGTTTCGAGCGCGACCGCCGTTGCCACTCATCGACCTTTCGAACCGAACCGGAAGAAGCCTTGCCCGGTTATCTCGCGGCCGCCCGAGACCTGGTCGAAGCTATCGATTCCCATATCGGTCCGGCCGACTCCGGAGCCCTCCCGGAGGCGCTCGAATACCTCAGGTGGTTCACCCTGCCTTCCGAGGTCCTATCAACGAAAAAAGAAGGACCACGATCATGACGTCACATACCGAGTATCTGACCCTGGAAGTGCCCGAGAGGATGGCTTTCGTTAACATTTCAGCCGATGTCGAGCGGGCCGTCCGAGATTCCGGAGTCCAGGAAGGACTCTGCCTGGTCAACGCCATGCACATCACGGCATCGGTCTTCATCAACGATGACGAACCTGGATTGCACGAAGACTACCGACGATGGCTTGAAGACCTCGCGCCCTTCGACGCTTCGCCCGAAACCTACCACCACAACCGGACCGGCGAAGACAACGGTGACGCTCACCACAAGCGCCAGATCATGGGGAGGGAAGTCGTCGTCGCCATCACCAAAGGCCGCCTCGATTTCGGCACCTGGGAACAGATCTTCTACGGCGAATTTGACGGGCGACGGCCGAAGAGGGTGCTGGTCAAGATCATCGGGGAGTAAAAAAAGCGCGGGCCGAAAGCCCGCGCCGTTGTTTATTCTCAGAGGTGGCCCTTAGGCAATCGTCACCCCATCACAGAGGTACACATCCTGGATCGCGTTGAGCAGTTCCACGCCGACGTTCATCGGCTTCTGGAATGCCTTCCGGCCAGAGATTAGCCCCATGCCGCCGGCACGCTTGTTGACCACTGCGGTCATCACAGCCTGCTCGAGATCACCGGCGCCTCCAGAGGCCCCGCCTGAGTTGATCAGGCCTGCGCGGCCCATGTAGCAGTTGGCCACCTGCCAGCGGGTCAGCTCGATCGGGTTGTCCGGCACCAATCCTGAGTAGACCAACGGGCTGGTTTTGCCGAAACCGACGGCGTTGTAGCCGCCGTTGTTCTCCGCCTGCTTCTGCTTGATGATGTCGGCTTCGATCGTCACACCGATGTGGTTGGCCTGGCCGGTCAGATCGGCCGACGCGTGGTAGTCGACGCCGTCCTTCTTGAACTCGGAATTGCGCAGGTAGCACCACAAGACCGTGAACATCCCCAAAGAGTGCGCCTCCTCGAAGGCCTCGGAGATCTCCATGATCTGACGACGGCAGTTGTCCGACCCAAAGTAGATCGTCGCCCCGATACCGGCGGCGCCCAGGTTCCAGGCCTGCTCCACCGAAGCGAAGAGGGTCTGGTCGAACTCCGGCGGATAGGTCAGCAATTCGTTGTGGTTGATCTTGACGATGAAGGGAATCTTGTGGGCATACTTCCGAGAAATAGAGCCCAAGACACCCAGCGTCGACGCAACACCGTTGCAACCGCCCTCGATCGCGAGCTTGACGATGTTCTCCGGATCAAAATAGATCGGGTTGGGAGCAAAGGACGCGGCGCCGGAGTGTTCGATGCCCTGGTCTACCGGTAGGATCGAGACATACCCGGTTCCCGCCATCCGGCCGTTGTCATAGAGCCACTGCAGTGACTGCATCACCTTGGGACTGCGGTCGGTCTGCGAAACGATCCGGTCGACGAAATCAGGCCCCGGAAGGTGCAAGACGTCCTTGGATATTCCAGTGCACCGGTAGTCCAAAAGGGACGCCGAAGCACCCAACTGCTGGCGAATCTTTTCAATCATGATCAATTCCTCCGATCAGAAGGCTATTGTACCGGGAGTTGATGCCCTCGTCGAACGAATTGCATTTAACCATCGTATTCATCATGATGAACGAAGGACAGTCACCGGAATATCTCACCTAATCTGAGCGATTCTCATCAGCGACCTTCGTCAAATCCTTG
>CBDTUG010000488.1:0-1951 GCA_965363555.1 uncultured Thermoanaerobaculia bacterium | reverse complement strand
TCTTCCGATCTGAAATGCTGCCATGGTTGAGCCTTGGGATCAAAACGGTTGAGACCCCCGCTGTCGGTTCCAATCCACAATGACCCGTCAGCGGCCTCGGCGAATGACCAAACGATATTGTGGCTGAGCGAGTTTTGGGCACTAGGGTCGTTGTAGTGGTGGCGGAACTTTTTTCGGCCTACGTCGAACCGACTGAGACCGCCACCGTAGGTACCTACCCAAAGGACATGTGATCGATCCTCGAATACTGAATAGACACGATCGGTGCTCAGGCTCGTTGGATCGATGGGATCGTTCTTGAAGCTGTGGAAGTCGCCAGTGACGCTGTCGAATACGTTGAGGCCACCGCCGTCGGTGGCCACCCACAGGGTGCCTGTGTGGTCTTTGGTGATTGATGTCACCAGGTTGCTGCTGAGCGAGCCCTGCCGGTCGGGATCGTCGAGGTAGCGAATAAAACCAGGAAGGTCGAATTCGAGCCTGTTGAGGCCGCCGCCGTAGGTTCCGATCCAAATCCCTCGTGTGCCGTCCGGCCACAGGCAGCGCACATCGTCGTGGCTCAGGCTGTCAGGAATTTCCGGATCGTGCCGAAAGTGGTCAAATCCCCCGGACTCCCGATTCAATCGATTGAGCCCGCCACCTTGTGTTCCGATCCACAGGTTTCCATCACCATCGACCATCAGTGCTCGAACGTCATCGTCGCTCAGGCTGTCGGGCCGGGCTGGATCGTGCCTGAAATGCTCGATCTGCCCAGTCGTCGGATCCAGAAGATTGAGACCCCCGCCCTGAGTTCCTACCCATAGCCGTCCGTCGAGGTCTTCAACGACACTGCGCACCGTGCGACCGGAGAGGCTGGCGGGGTCCGAGGGATCGTGGATATATCGAGTGATCTTGTCTGTTTCGGGGTCTAACCGATTAAGGCCGCCCTCAAAGGTGCCTGCCCACAACACTCCGGAACTATCCAAGTAGACAGTCTTAACTTCATTGTGGCTCATGCTGTTCCGGTTGCCGGTCTGGTTTTTGTAGGTTGTGAATTGATACCCGTCAAATCGGTTGAGGCCGTCTTCAGTGGCAAACCACATGAATCCGATACTGTCCTGGGTGATGGACTCGACGATGCTCTGCGAGAGTCCCTCTTCGAGCGAAAGGCGTTCAAACCTCGGAGGTCCCTCGAGGGCTGCAAGCGACAACGCCATCATAAGAATGGCGATCACGAGCAAAGTTCGAGCACACAGTTGAATGATACGCAGTGGGCTGCTCAGGGTTTGAATCTCGACGAGACCAAAATTACTCTGCATCTGTTTCACCCTTGGTGAAGTCCTATTGTACCACTGAAGGGCAAATTCCGGATTCTTCTGGTAAGAGATTTCCGTTCAATACACGCTTATTGACGGAGCCCTTTTTTGAACCGGTTGGCATAGTAGTCTCAACGACCCATATTGAAGGCAGGAAAGCGCTTGAGGCCCGACGGGTCTCCGGGGAGGTCGAGACATGCGATGGACGTATTCGTGCCCACAATGTGAGTCAATGCTGAACCCAGACGAGACCATCATTCTGATCGGCGACAGAAAATCCGGTCGCCTGTTGGTTGGGTTTCATCCGGAACCTGGAAATTACAAAGCCTATGTTCCCCCTGGTTTTCAGATCGAGGAAGGAGCCCAGTGGACGTTCTATTGCCCCGTGTGTGGTGCCAGTCTCGAGGCGGAAATTGCTCCGCGGCTGTGTGCTCTCGACATGGTTTCAAATGGCGCGCGCCATCGAGTCTATTTTGAGCGGACGGCCGGCGAGAAGGCGACGTTCGTCATTAGCGCAGAAGGTATCGAACGCCACGGGCCTCATGTTCAAAGGCATTCACTGGAGATGCTCGAGTTGATCTAGGAGGGTGTAGTGCATTGAAACAACGACACCTTTCTGGCGTGGAGAAGGCCCTTTTTCGTTGCATCCTCGGTCCGTA
>CBDTUG010000487.1:0-1965 GCA_965363555.1 uncultured Thermoanaerobaculia bacterium | reverse complement strand
CATCTCGTCGACGCCGTCTTCCTGGTTGTTCGTTGTTGAATAATCAGAGGGCTCTCCACCACCACCACCGGCGTCTGACCAGGGCCAATCCAACCACAAGCCGTAGTAGCTGCCGAGCAATGTATCAACCAGGGCATCCGTGACATACGTTCGAAGTTCAGAGCAGTCTTCCAGCGGCTGGAGGGCAGCCTGCACCGCTTCTGCAGGCGCCGATCGGCCGTCGGGACGGCGCGGCTCGGTGGCCAGGGAGATGCTCGAACCCAGGACAACGACCACAACAAGGAGGAAGGCGGCCGGCCGGAGACCACAGCAGGTCTTAGTACAATTCATGGTAATTCTCCTTCCTCCAATATCGGTCACCGGTCCCCAGAGGTCAAGGGCCGACCGCCCTGGGTTCTCTTCGACCCTTTGATTCATTGACCCTTTGATTCATTGACCCTTCGACTCTCAATGCCGTTGCATTTGACTCCGAACCCCAACCTGACGATACTGGTCGAGTCGTTCGGTGATTCACCTGCGACATCCAAGGGGGTGCCCCCGAGATCGAACGGGGGCTGAGAACACACCCTTGGCCCGAGGTTCCACCGTCGGTGGTGGCCTTAGGGCAAGAACCTGATCCGGGTCATGCCGGCGGAGGGATTTGGACCATGATTTTCTTTGCTGAACTCGCACGAATTTTTCGCTACGTTTCACTGCTTGCCGTGGCAATTTTTCTTTCAAGCTCAACCCAACTTTTGGCCGGGGAGGTCATTACTGGAGCGGTCCTGGATTCGAGCGGCACACCGATCGCCCGGGCAACCGTCTCTCTCGAGGGTACCCCGACCACGGCAGTCACAGCCGCTGATGGCGCCTTTGAGTTGCCCTTTCCAGAAGCCCTCCTCTTCCCCATGCGCCTATCCGCCCAGGCGCCCGGATACGAAACCGTCACCCTCGAACTGGGGGGTATGCCGCCGTTCTTGGAGATCCATCTCAATCCGACCCCCCTCTTTTCCGGGGAGGTCAAGGTGACGACCAACCGCGCCCAGATCGGTGAAACTCCAGTAACTCTCAGCAACATAACGGCGGAAGAGATCGCACGGAACGACTGGGGCCAGGACGTGCCTCTCCTCCTGCAGCATGTGCCCGGTTTTTACGCCTTCAACGACAACGGTAACGGCATGGGCTATTCCTATTTCTTCCTGCGCGGATTCGATATGCGCAGGACGTCGGTCAGTCTTAACGGTGTCCCTCTCAACGACGCCCACTCCCATGGGGTCTACTTCGTCGACCTGGCCGCATTCCTATCGACTACCGAAGATATTCAGGTGCAACGAGGCGTCGGCACAAACCTCTACGGAGGCTCGGCGATCGGCGGTGCCGTTGACATGAGGACCCGGACTCCCCTCAGCGAGCCCCGACTCCGATTTTCCGCCCGCGGAGGAGCCTGGGGCACCAAGATCTCTCAGATCGAGTACGACAGTGGTCTGGTTGATGAAGAGTGGGCGGCAACCTTCCGTTACTCCCGATCAAAATCGGATGGCTATCGTGACCAGAGCTGGCTTGACGCCTGGAATTACTACGCGACGATCGAGCATTACGGGAAACAAAATACTACCCGCCTCGTACTTTTCGGCGGTCCGGAGGATACCCACCTGGCCTACGAAGGCATCACGCAGGCCTATCTCAATGGAGAGATCACCGGAGACAAGCGCAAGGACAGGCGCTACAACCCCCTGACCTACGCCGGAGAGGTCGACCATTTTTTTCAGCCCCATTTCCAGTTGATCAACGACACCCAGTTGAGTCCGGACCTCAGAATGAATAATACGTTCTTCTATTTCGAGGGAGACGGCTACTTTGAGCAATATAAAAATGATCGATGGCTGCCCGAGTACGACCTCGAACCTCACCCCGGTCCCGACGAGGAGATCATCTCCACGTCCGATCTTGTCCGTCGCCGGCAGGTCAGCGAATGGGACGCCGGAT
>CBDTUG010000486.1:0-1976 GCA_965363555.1 uncultured Thermoanaerobaculia bacterium | reverse complement strand
AACGACCGACGATATGCTCGGCAGGCTCTCCGGACCGCCGTCGGTCGACCCACCGTAAAAAGCGGTCCTTGATCTCGGCAGGAAGAGGGGCATCGGGCCGCATACGAAGCCAAATTTCATCAACCTGCCAGGCGGCTGCCAGAAGGAAGAGCGCCTCTCGATGGGGATCAGGCAGCCCGCGTCTCACGGGCAATACGATCCTTGCATTCTCAAGGGCTTGGTTTACCTTCACGAAACGGCCACCACCTCTTCCTTCAACATCTTGGCCTGGAGGTGTGTCGTCAACTCATCAATGACCAGATCCAGTTCCCCGTCCAGCACTTCCTGCAGCCGGTGGACCGTCAGCGAAATCCGGTGGTCCGTCACGCGGCCCTGCGGAAAATTGTAGGTCCGGATCTTCTCCGACCGGTCACCGGAACCGATCTGACTGCGGCGGTTGGCCGCCCTTTCGGCATCCCGCTCGGCTTCTTGAACTTCGTAGAGACGGGCCTTGAGCACACGCATCGCCTTGGCCAGATTCTGAATCTGGGATTTCTCATCCTGGCAGGAGACAACCACTCCGGTCGGCATGTGCGTTAACCGGACCGCCGAATAGGTCGTATTGACGCTCTGGCCGCCAGGACCCGACGAACAGAACCGATCAATACGGAGATCCTTCTCCTCGAGTTCGACCTCGATCTCCTCGGCCTCGGGCATGACCGCCACGGTCGCCGCGGAAGTATGAATACGCCCGGAACTCTCGGTCGAAGGAACCCGCTGGACCCGATGTACTCCACTTTCAAATTTGAGTCGGGAATAGACACGGTCACCTTCGATCATGGCGACAGCCTTGTTGATGCCACCCAACCCGGTTTCGGAAATCTCGGTCACGGAGACCTTCCATCCCTGACCTTCGGCATAGCGGCCATACATGCGCAGCAGCTCTCCCGCAAAGAGCGAGGCCTCTTCACCTCCGGTGCCTGCCCGAACCTCCAGGATCACCCCACGTTGATCGTTGGGATCTACCGGCAGCAGCATGAACTGGAGTTTCTCCTTGAGGGCCTCCAGCTGGGGTTCCAGTTCGTCGATCTCCGCCTGGGCCATTTCCGCCATCTCGGGATCGTCCCCGTCGGCCAGGAGTTCCCTGGCGCCCTCGAGATCGGCCTCGACGCTCTTGTAGTCCTTGAAAATGTCTACCACCGGCCGGATCTCAGCCAGTTTTTGAGCGATCTCCCGACTCTGTTTGGGATCGACCGCTATCGCCGGGTCGGCCTGTTGTTTTCTCAGCTCTTCCGACCGCACCTTGATGTCCTGAAGTCGCTCAAACATGGCCGTCCCTCTCTCTAAACCCGACCAGGGTTACGTTTTTCCAAAAAATCGCGTTGCCGTTGATGCCAGGGCCGCTCATCTGAGATCCCTTGCCCGGTCTTTTTACCATGTGTCGTCGCGAGAGGCCCAAGACGCCGTGAAATTCGGTGATCTCGCAAGATGACCGAGCGAAGGCGTACTTGAGGTACGTTGAGCGAACGAATCGAGAAAGCACCGAAGGTCATGGTGTATTGAGCCTCACAGCAGATTCATGGTGAAAAGACTGGGCGAAAACAGAAAAACCCGCCGGGACAAGCCCGAGCGGGTTTCCGTGGCCGCCTCGTGGACGGCCGATTGTGTTTACTTGCCTTGTTTGCCGTAACGCCGCTCGAACTTCTCAACCATACCGGCAGTATCGACGAGCTTCTGCTTCCCCGTGAAGAAGGGGTGGCAGGCGCTACAGATTTCAAGCCGCAACTCTTTGCGGGTCGCGCGAGTCTTGAACGTATTCCCACACGCGCAGTGAACTTCCACTTCGTGATAATCAGGATGAATTCCGGCTTTCATGATACCTCCACTTGGCCCACGGGACCGAAGACGACAGATTCTACACCTCAAACCGACGGGATGCAAGCCTAACCCGCACTTCTCACCAATGATCTACTGCGGACGCCGATGCACCGCACCCA
>CBDTUG010000485.1:0-1983 GCA_965363555.1 uncultured Thermoanaerobaculia bacterium | reverse complement strand
TCAGCAGAGAAAACACCAGATCGGTGTCACTGATCTGCTTCCCGTCGAGGCGGGCCTCTACATCCTCGCCGTAGATTTCTCCGTTAAATACCAGCGCAGAGAATTCGTCAAAGAGCGGTTGATGCCCCTCAGTCAGCCCGCGAATTGCCAGACGCGTATGGCCCAGAGCCACCCCATCATCAACGAAGACACCCTCTCCATCGGGCCCCCGGTGACGGATCCACGGCAGCATCCTCTCGACGGCCTCTCTGCCTTGGGCAGTTGGGAGGCCGAGAACCCCACAAATCCCGCACATACCGTCTCAGTCCCGGACGGACAGGGACACCACAGCCCGGCGACCGTTGTCCAGACCACAGCAAAGAAATAGACTCAAGAGAGCTCTCTGGCTGAAAATTGGAGGCCTCCTTCGTCTCTTGTTGTTCCACAGCTGCTGTCGCTCACAGATCTCGGAGGAAGCGGATCAGGGATAGGAATTTCCTTGCCTCACTCCCCGAGCCTACCACGATCTGGAACCCTTCGACCTTCACCTGATCGATACGCTCTTTCTACCGAAAAACGATCTCTGCAAATCTCCGGAGGACACCTGCAGCCACCGGCGCGGGACGTACGATCTGTAGGAGGGCATCGGCGTCGAGACCTTCCTCTCGGAGAGCCGGCGCTCTGGCCTGAAGATAGGACCGCATGACGTCGTCGTCGAATTCCGGGTGAAACTGCACGCCCCAGGCGCAGGGGCCGACCCGGAAGGCATGGTTGGCCGGGTGTGGACTGAGCGCCAAAGAAACGGCCTCGGCCGGCAGCTCGATCACCGACTCCTGGTGCGTCGCCTGGGCATCGAAGAAGACCGGCATATTCCCGAAAAGAGGATCGGAGGTCGCCGAATTCTCAAGCTGAATACGAACGGTCCCGATCTCTCGTCCCGAGGAGTCCTCGGCTACCCGGCCGCCCAATGCATGGGCCAGTAATTGATGGCCGAAACAAATACCGAGAATCGGCAAACACGCGGGCACTGCCCCTCGCAACCACCCGGCCGTCTTCTCGCTCCAGTCCAGGCGCTGTGTGACCATCGCCGGCGACCCGGTAATCACCGCCCCTGCAATGCCCTCGGGCGCCGGCAGAATCTCACCCTGATCCACCCGGCACACCGTGACCGGTTGGCCCTCGAGGTTCATTCCGGCGGTGATCCAATCTTCGAAATCACCAGACTCCGCCGCTTGGTGAATCACGGCGCCGGTCTTGATGATCAGTAGCGGCCTGTCGTTGTTTCCTGGATTCATTTCGTTCGTCCTTGATCAGTAGCTCGAGCCTCGGCACTCAGGATTCTACGGCAACCTGCCAAACCCCGCCGCCCTTCGTTTTCACTCAACCTCATTTCCTTCGTGTTGCTCATAGGCCACCGCAGGTCGGTGCTATTCTTGCCCGGCAAGGCCGGAAATGAAGTTCTTCCGGTATTGCGGGAGAATTTCTGAAAATATGGCCAAGCTGAAGATCGAATACGACGAGAAAACGATTCAAACCCTGGACGCGCTGGAACATATCCGGTTGCGCACCGGAATGTACATCGGACGCATCGGGGACGGCTCCAACCCTGCAGACGGCATCTACGTCATGCTCAAAGAGGTGATCGACAACTCGGTCGACGAATTCATCATGGGCGTCGGCCGCAAGATCGAGATTACTCGGGACGGACCTCAGGTCACTATCCGTGATTTCGGCCGTGGAATCCCCCTGGGCAAGGTCGTCGACTGCGTCAGCCAGATCAACACCGGCGGCAAATACAACGACGATGTTTTCCAGTTCTCGGTCGGCCTCAACGGCGTCGGAACCAAGGCAGTCAACGCACTTTCGTCTGATTTCGAGGTCGTCTCCCACCGAGACGGGAAGTTCATGCGGGCCCGGTTTCAGCGCGGCAAGATCATCGAACAAAAGGGCGGCAAGGAGGCCAAGGCCGCCGACGGCACCGTGATCCGTTTCGTGCCTGATCCC
>CBDTUG010000484.1:0-1994 GCA_965363555.1 uncultured Thermoanaerobaculia bacterium | reverse complement strand
TCTAGGCGGGTCTTGCCGACAGTTACTTTCAAGGGGGTGAGCGCGATGAATCTCGCCGGGTTTATGCAGATCTGATTCTTGAAGAGCCGGACAACAATATGTTCCGGGATCGCCTGCGTGATCTGGGTGTTGCCGTTGGCGGCTCGGATCCAGCTCCTGTCCAGCCGACCCTGGCGAGTACGCCAGAGGTATTTGGGGCCCCGGAACCTGCGCCGGTCTTCGAGGTTGCGGATGACGTCATTTTGGAAATCGATGCCGACGAGTTTGAGGTGATCGAAATCCCGAGCCCGGACGAAACGCTGGGTTCCGCCGAGGTCCAAGTCCTTGCAGAAGGCGGGCAGGCGGAAGAAGGGCCGGATTTCGATTTGGTCGAACGTCTGGCCGAGGCAAATGTATTTGCCAAATACGGGTTGATAGACAAGGCATTGAACCATTTGGAAACGATCCTCCACTTCTTTCCTGAGAACGATGAGGTCCGGGAGAAATTGGTATTTCTGGCCATCGAAGGGGGCCGTTCTGATTTGGCGGCTCGTGAGGCTGGACCCTTGGTTCAGGTCTACACGAACCGGGACGATCACGGATCATTAGAGAAGTTGGAGAGCGCTTTGCCGGGTCAGATTGGCCATGGTCCCGGACCCCTGCCGGTCGAGCCTGAAGAGCTGGTTCAAGTTGAGGTCATCGAAGAGGAGCCGCAGGAGGTCTTGGAAATTGACCAGGGTTCGGCTGATCTCGAGGTGATGGAATTCGATGAACTCGATGAATTCGAGGTTGCTGCCGCCCCTGTTGATCACGTCGAGGCAATCGACGCTATCGAAATGGAACAGGTTGATCTGAACAGCTTCGAGGTGCGTCCACAGGAAGTGGTCGAGGACGGTATCGAGTTTGAAGGTTTTGATGATTTTGAAACGGTTCTCGAGGGTGGCGACGAACCTTTCGCCGACCTTGTCGGTGACCTGGATCCCGTCGAGCCCATTCCAGTTCCAACCACGCCAGTGATGGACCTTTTGGGTGAAATTGAGCAGGCGGTCCTGGCCGGGAGCATGCCGGTGGGTGTTGGCACACCGGTGCCGGAGGCGGCCTCCCAGGTCGTGGAACCCTCGGTTGACGAAATCCTTGACGAAGCTGCCGGCAGCGTGCCTGGGCCCCCTGCCAGCGATCTTCAGCAAATGGACTCCTTCTTGGAGCATTCGCTTTATGAGGATGCAACGTGCCTGATGAGACGGCTGGAGGTTGAACATCCCGGCAGTCCCGAAGTGGCTGAGAGACGGCTGGAGCTTAAGACCAAAGGGATCTTATTGGAGGAGGCGCCACAGGTTGGGGAGGCCTCAGCCGATCTGTTCGTTGATGAAGAGGAAGCCTACGTCGATCTGGCGGCCGAGTTGGAACAGGAAATGGCGGCCGAAGAAGCCATTGTTGAGAAGGCGGCCGGACCCGGTGACGGTGAGGTCGACCTCGAGGACGTCTTTCGGGAATTTCAAAAGGGCGTTGCGGAGCAGTTGTCGGAAGAAGACGCGGACACCCATTTCAACTTGGGTATTGCCTACAAGGAGATGGGGCTGCTGCCGGAAGCGATTCGTGAATTCCAGATCGCATCGAAGGATCAAGAATTCTTCGTGGAGTGCTGTTCCATGGTTGGCGTGTGCTACATCGACCAGGGCCTTTGGGATCAGGCGGCCGGTTGGTATCAACGAGCGATCGATGCGCCGGGACTGGCGGCGGAAACCAGGCTCGGGCTCAAGTACGAGCTGGCTAATTGTCTTGAGGGTTCGGGCGACTACGGTGGTGCATCAGAGTTTTTCGAGGAGATCCTTCTCGAAGCCCCGACCTTTCGTGATGTGACATCACGGGTTGACGGTCTCGCAGGCCATCTTCAGCCGAATTGACGGTGGGACGCTAGTGTACTGCGTCTAAAGTCTCTACCACCTCTTGGCGGCCCTCCGCCCCGCTGACTACGTTGCTCCTCCTTGAAGTAGTCAAACTACGACTGCGTCGTC
>CBDTUG010000483.1:0-2023 GCA_965363555.1 uncultured Thermoanaerobaculia bacterium | reverse complement strand
GAGGTTGTCACGGATTTTGATGAGCCAGTGCAATATTTCCCACAGGACAATGCCGGGGCGGGGGCGGCCCGCAATGCAGGTCTGGCCCAAGCCGTTGGACGGTATGTCGCTTTTCTGGACAGCGACGACTGGTGGCAACCGGAGCATCTCGAGGCTCTTCACGATGCCTGTGAAAAGGATTCCATGGTCGGTCTTGCCTATTGCGGCAAGCAAACGGTTGACTCCAAGGGTGGCGCCCTCCACGACGAATACCAGCAAACCACTTTTCCCAGTGGGTGGATATTCGCCAACCTATTCAGTGCGAATTATATTTCCTCGACGTCTTGCGTCTTCGGGCGCAGGGAAGTTTTGCTCGCCGCTGGTGGTTTCCCAACCGCAAGGGTTTTCCGGAATGCCGAGGATTACGATCTCTGGCTGCGGGTGGCGGCCGCTCACCCGATTGCAGGGCTGCCGACCACCACCGTGGTTTACCGGCGCCATGAAGGGAATCTTACTCGTGACGGTGTGCACCGCGTCATCGGGATTCTCCATGCCGTGGAGAACGCCTCAGCCCTCATAAAATTAGGCCAGGTCTCCACTCAGAACCGGCCGGACCGGATAGATGTCGCATCGCGGCGGCGGCAGGTTCACCAGAGGTACGTTCGGGCATGTTACTACGATCGCCACTGGGCCGAATTGTGGAGGGCCGGAAAATTGATGGTGGCCAACGGGTTCTCCAGCCCCAAGTTGATCGCACAATGGGTGTGTTCCTGGCCATCCGTTTTGGCCGGCCGTCTAGGAGGAAAATAGAATGACCAAAGGAGTTGGTTTTGCTGAACAGTGATCGTTTCAGGAACCGTATCCTCGGTTACACCCGATCGGCTTCCACAGGTAGGGTTGGTGAATATCGCAGCACCCTCTCGGGACACGTGACCCTGTACGCTTCGGCCTTCGCCGTGATGATTCACCACTATTTCAATGCCCTGGAGGATTTCTCCAACGATGAACTTGAGGCTTGGGGAGACTACCTACTTGAGTACCAGGATCCGGAGTCGGGTTTGTTTGCCGGGCCGGAGATCACCAAAGGCCGGCTTCTGAGCCAAGCCCACGACCCGAAACACCTCTCCCTGCACTCGACTTGCCACGTTCTTCCGGCCCTCAATCTATTGGGAAGACAGCCAAAACATCCCTTGCGGTTCATGGACGAATTTCTCGACCCTCAATTCGTTCGCAGGTGGCTCGAGGAACGGGACTGGTCGTCCGCCTGGCTCGAGGGAAACAACCTCCTCTTCATCGGCCAGTTGCTGACCTACCTCCATGACGTGCAGGGCAATGATCAGGCCAAGGAACCGCTGGACGAGTTCTTTGCCTATCTCGGCCAAAAGGTTGACCCCAAGACGGGACTCTGGGGAACGGACGGGTCTTGTAGCCTCGATACGGCCATTTTCGGGGCCTACCATCAGCTGATCCTCTATTACTACTGGGACCGGCAGGTAACCTCGCGTGAACGGTTGATCGACGGAGTGCTTTCGATCCAACATATCGACGGTGGCTTTTTCCCTTATTGGGGCGGCGGGGCGTGCCCGGATGTCGATTCGGTCGATATCCTGGTGAACATGTACAAGACCACGGAATACCGAAAATCCGCCATCGAAACCTCCCTGCGCAAGGCGGCCAATGCCGTCCTGGGGCGGATGACGATTGAGGGGGGCTTCGCCGGCGGTCGGGGCAGAGACTTCTGCCACATGGGGATGGAGTACACCGAGGCGCCAGCAGGCGTAGCGGACATGTTTTCCACCTGGTTCGCCGTTCATACCCTGTTCCTGATTTCGGAACTGATTGATCTGCCGTGTACCAGGGGGATCAACTACCAGTTCAACGATACCGCTTCGATGGGCTGGCACGAAAAGACCCGCCGTGAACCCAAATCCTACCTGTCGTGGGATTTCCCTTCGATCGCCTTTTCCAGATTGCTTCTCCATTCCTATTTCAGCCTCGAGAAGGCCACTTGGCTGTTCGGGCCGGCGTCAAAGATTTTCAGAGC
>CBDTUG010000482.1:0-2025 GCA_965363555.1 uncultured Thermoanaerobaculia bacterium | reverse complement strand
CCTTCCGACGTCACATCCCGTGCCTCCTCGCAATTTTCGCTTCGAGGGGGGTTTCCGGCCGGACCTCTAGAATTTCTGAGACAGTTCGGCGGCGGCCGGCTATTCAACAGTTTGCCCCACCAGGCCCAAGGCTTTGATCCGCCGGTAGAGTGTGGCTCGACTGATGCCCAAAGCTTCCGCGGCCGCGTCGACCGAAGGATGGCGCGCCAGGGCCAGGGTGATTTCGTCGGCCTCTACACGCTCAAGGGAGGCCGCCAGCGCACCGCCACGGCCGCCCGGCCCCTCATGTCGAATCTCTTCGCTCAACCTGGCGCAGTCCAGAAGTTCACCGTCTTCGAGGAAGAGGACCGATCGTGCCATTTCCTGCTCCAATTGGCGGATGTTCCCCGGCCAGCTGAAGGCCATCAGGACATCGACGGCGGCTTTGGAGATGCCCCTGATGCGAAGACCGATCTTGCCGGCCTCGGTGGAGAGGAAGTGAGCGGCCAGGTTGGGGATGTCCTCCCGCCGTTGTCTCAACGGAGGTATGTCGACGACCCAACCGGCAATACGATGGTAGAGGTCCTCCCGAAAATCTCCGCTTCCCAGCATGAAAGAGATGTCGCGGTTGGTGGCTGCGATGATCCGGCACGAGATTGCTGTCGGTTTGCGGCCGCCCAGGCGGTAGACCTCTTTGGACTGCAGAACCCTGAGGATCTTGGCCTGGGTCTCCGGGGCCATATCGCCAATCTCGTCAAGGAAGAGTGTGCCGTTTTCGGCCGATTCGAATTTGCCGGGGCGGGCTTCCACACCGGTGGCGACCCCCTGTTCGATTCCGAAGAGTTCACTTTCCAGGAGGTCTTTGGGAAGAGAGGCGCAGTTGAGAGCGAGAAACGGTCCGTTGCTCACTAAAGAGGAACGGTGGATGAATCGAGCGACAACTTCTTTTCCGGTTCCGGACTCACCGGTGATCAGGACGGATAGACCACTACGTGCAACTCGTGTCGCCTTGTCGTAGAGGGTCTTCATCGACGGCAC
Organism: uncultured Thermoanaerobaculia bacterium; assembly: GCA_965363555.1. Classification (GTDB taxonomy): domain Bacteria; phylum Acidobacteriota; class Thermoanaerobaculia; order Thermoanaerobaculales; family Sulfomarinibacteraceae; genus DAOWGJ01. Next base: position 1,008 of record CBDTUG010000482.1, on the reverse strand, counting down.
AACCGTTGGTGGTGTCGGCAGGGGTACGACTTCATCGGGGAGTGGGGCCCCAAGGAAAGATTCGGGCGTTCCGGACGACCCTGCGACGTCGATGAGAGCGGTCAGGGCTATTGTCAGCGGTTGGTAGAGCTCTTTGAGAGCCTGCGATGTGAATGTGATCCTGAACTCGAAATCCGACCTGGATGTGACGACTTGGTGCGCCTGGGCGTTAGGTGGATAGTCCCGTTTTGCAGTGAAAAGCACAGCCTCGTCGCTCAGGCCGGCCGGGCCGATCCAGACCTCAACGCAGGGCAGGCCCTCAAAAAAGGCATGTCCGATCAGTTGGGCCAAAGTATTCCGGCTGCAGTGTTTCCCAAGCGAGGCCAAGAGTTGGGGGAGTCGTTCAAGGACAAAGGTCTCAGCGGGGCCGGACATCAGGGTTGTTCCGGTGGCTGGGCTGGGAGGGGTGTGCACGTCGACGTGCTTCAATTCCATGGCCGGCAGTGCATCGTCGTCGGAGATTTCCTCGAGCGCGACCCGCACGGCGCCGAAGTTAATGGTGTCGCCTGGGCGGAGGCTCACGCTCTTGACCCTCTTCCGTCCCAACCGGGTTCCGTTCCTCGAACCCAGATCCGAGATATTGACCTCGGTTCCTTCCACCTGAACCAACGCGTGACGCCGGGAAACGCTGGGGTGGTCGAGCGTGATGTCACACTCCGTTTTCGAGCCAACGGTGTATTCCCCTGCAGGCAGAGGGAACCTGACGATTCGGGCGCCGAGTTGTGCGACAAACCGATATGTCATGTCGAATTCCTCCGGGATGCTGCTGCTCTGTGAACGGTCAGCCGACGGGGATTTTCCCCTCCGGTCTCCGCTCGACGTCACGGATCGGCTCGTCCATCGTATCCGATCTTCGGACATGGTGTTTTCCTTCCTGACCCGGCAGACACGCCGCTAACCCGACTTTCTCACCAGTTTTCGTCGTGAGGTGTGGAAGACGTGGTGAGATTCGCCGTTTTCGCAGAATGA
>CBDTUG010000481.1:0-2050 GCA_965363555.1 uncultured Thermoanaerobaculia bacterium | reverse complement strand
ACTGCGTCGTCGCGTCTTGCCAGCGGTGCGGATAAGCGCAAATATATGGAATGAAAGCAGACGCAGTACACTAGTTGCCGGATCGCAAACCCCAAAGGGCCAATACGTAACTCGCTCCTGGCGGCTTGACCTTTCGTCCTGCCGGCCGGACAATGGACCCATGAGCGAGTACCAGAAGATGTGGAAGGCGTTCGAAGCCAACGAGATTTCACATTCTGTCGCCCACTACCTGTTGGCTGTGGCCGACCACACACACGACGGCGCCTCCCCGCGAGCCGCCGACATCGCCCGCACGCTCGAGGTCTCACGGGCCGCGGTCTCGCTCCAACTCCGAACGCTCAAAGAGCATCGTCTCGTCGAGGTCTCCGAAGACCATCGAATTCACCTGACGTCCGTCGGGCAGGACATCGTTGGCCGGATCGCTTCAAAACGTCAGGTTCTCAGAGCCTTTCTCAAAGAGATCCTCGGTGTCGACGAGGCGACGGCGGAGGCTGACGCCTGCAAAATCGAACACCTGATTTCCGAAGAATCCGGCGCCGCGTTGGTTCGGTTCATGACCTTCCTTCGCAACACAGACACCAATGCCCAGAGTCTGCTTGATGACTTCAACAGGTTGACCACTGATTGTCCCCCTGGAACGACCTGTGATTTTTGCGTCAGCGAGTGCCTTCTCAATTCCGCCGGGCGGAATTGAACGAGGTCAAGGGGTCAAGTCGAAAAGGTCAAAAGGGTCAAAAAAAGCCCCACAAACTCTCAGAACCAGGATGCGGTCTAACTTCTTCGACCCTTTTGGCCTTTCTGACCTCTTTGACCCTTCTGCCTCAATGGCAGTGGTGTCCTGCCCCGTGATCATCATCGCTATGATTACAACTGGAGTCCCCGGTCTGGAGACTGTCGGCCAGGAAAGCTACGGCGGCCTCCCGGGGGGACACGCTGGGCGCGCCGAGCACGACTTGGATTCCCCGCTGTTCAAAGAGCTGGATAGCCCTGGGCCCCATGCCACCCGTGATGACGACCGAACCGCCTACCTCGGCTATCCAGGCCGGCAGGACACCGGGCTCGTGGGCTGGGGGCACCTCGGTTCTCTCGCTGTCGATATTTCCACTTTCGGTGTCAACATCAAAAAACGTGTAGGTCCTACAGCGCCCGAAGTGCTGACTGAGTGTCTTTTCGTTGGTTGGTATCGCAATGATCATCCGAAAGCCTCCTGTTGGTGATGAGACTGAAACGTCTCACCCGCGGCTCCCGCGTTTTCGGCCAAGACCGTCTGGAGCCTGTTGTGTAGGTGACGAAGGGCCTTACCGACTTCGGTTCCGGCGTCAATGGGTACGACGCCCTCGCGTTGAGCTTTGGGAACGGCCTCGTCGTATGGAATCGTTCCAAGGACCCCGACCCCTTGAGCCTCAAGCTCTGCGGTCAACGAGGCCACAAGGTCCGGGTTGAGGTCTGCTTTGTTAATGATGACCACCGCAGGGATCTTAAAGTGTCCGGCCAGAGCGAGAACACGGTGCAGATCAGAAATGCCGGGGGGTGTCGGTTCGGTGACCATGATGACCAGGTCAACACCAGTAACCGCCGAAATCACCGGGCACCCGGTTCCCGGAGGACCATCGATCAGCAACATCTCCGCTCCGCTCTGTCGGGCCGCATCGGCTGCGACCTTTCGAACCTGGGTCACCAGCCGTCCTGAGTTCTCGCCACCAACTCCCAGGCGAGCGGAAGCCAACGGGCCGATGTCACTCGGCGCCAGCGTCCACTCTCCGGTAACGTCGTCGTGCATCGAAAAGGCCTGACTGGGGCATACCAGAGTGCACACGGCACAGCCTTCACAGCTCAAAGGGTCGACTTCAACGATTGGAAATATCTCCCTATCGACCATCGACAACGTACCGTATCGACAGTAGTCCACACACATACCGCACCCGGTACACGCACCCGGATCGACGACCGCCAACTCTCCCCCGACGAAAGGAACTGCCGGCACGTCGGCAGGATTCAACAGGAGGGCAAGGTTGGACGCATCGACGTCGGTATCGGCCAGCACGATGTG
>CBDTUG010000480.1:0-2059 GCA_965363555.1 uncultured Thermoanaerobaculia bacterium | reverse complement strand
ACCAAGGCCCTGACCAGCGACGTTGAGCGAGTGGTGATTGCCACCACCGCCCTTCTGGAGGGCTTCGTGGCTTTCACGATCGCTACTGTCTACCTTTTGTTCGCGCTGGTATTGTCGCCTCGGGTGACCCTGCTGGTGGCGGTGACCGGTGGACTGCTGTACCTGATCGTGGCGTTGCGGACCAATCGCTCCGGTGAAATCGGAAAGAACATCGTCGGTGAGTACGAACGCCTTTTCGGACTCGCTTCTGAACTCCTGTGGGCTATGAAGACCATCAAAGCATACGGTCGGCTCGACGACAGTGCCAGGGACTTCGCATTAGCGACCCAAAGTCTCGCCGGACAACAGGAGGCCGACGGTCGTCATCAGGCCACGATGGAGCTGTTGTTCAAAGCAGGGGCTGCCGCTGCCCTGTGTTTGATCGTGTACTCGGCCGTTGTTTTTTTCTCCATGCCGACCGCAGTTCTTTTGTTCATGCTCTTCCTCTTTGCCCGTGTGGTGCCGAAGCTCGCTCTGGTATCAATGAGCTGGTTCCGATTCAACAGCCACTTGCCTTCTTTTGCCGAGGTCGAGGCCGTGATCGATCGATGTCAGGCCCACCATGAGGCGAACGCCGCTGAGGTGACGCAGGAGTTCGTGCACGGTGATGTGGTTGTCGATGGGATAAGCTTCGCCTACGAGCAGGGGATTCCGGTGCTGGAGGATGTTTCATTTCAGATTCCGGACCACACAATGGTGGCGGTATTGGGGGCGTCTGGTTCCGGCAAGACTACCTTGCTTGATCTCGTGATGGGGCTCTTGACTCCCGGCGCCGGCACAATCCTGATCGGCGGGCACGAGCTGACGCCGGAAACGGTGAAGACCCTGGGGCGTCAGACCGCCTACGTTGGACAAGATACCTTCCTGTTCAATGCCAGCATTCGAGACAATCTGGTGTGGGGCGCCCCACAGGCAACAGAGGCGGAAATGACTCAAGTCCTCAAAGAGGTGGGCGCCGAATTCGTCGACGAGCAGGCGCAGGGTCTCGACACCCTGGTCGGAGACCGCGGAGTACTCCTGTCCGGGGGCCAGCGTCAGAGGCTGGCCCTGGCTCGGGCCCTACTGAGGAAACCCTGCCTCTTGATTCTTGACGAGGCCACCAGTGCCCTCGACACCGAAGCTGAGGCCCGCTTGCTGACTCAGGTCTCGGCATGGAAGGCACGCATGGGTATCCTGATTGTCAGCCACCGCCTCAGTATGGTCGAGCCCGCCGATGTGGCATACGTGCTTGAGAACCGGAAGCTCAGACGGTTACAGGGGACCGGCAGGGGCACTGGCGCCGAGCGGTGCAGCGAGTGAAGCCTGCCGATCCGATGGTGTCGGTCATCGTTCCGACGTTTCAGCGGCCCATGAGGCTCGCCGCTTGCCTGGGGGCACTCGCTCGGCAACGCTGTGACATTTCAGATTTTGATGTTGTCGTCGTCGACGACGATGGCGGGTCTGACCCGGCAATCGCAGCTACGGTAGCCGGTTTCCGGCAACATCTCGACATCTCTCTGATCCCGGCCCGCCAAGGCGGTCCGGCAACGGCTCGAAACCGCGGCGCCGAAACCTGCAGAGGGCGTTTCCTGGCATTTACCGACGACGATTGTGAACCGCACCCAGACTGGTTGGTGCGTTTGCTCGAGGTCTTCGCCAACTCGCCGGATGTGGTCATAGGAGGTTCGATCCGCTGCGGGCTTGAGGGAAACCGCTTTTCGATGGCCAGTCAGGATCTGGTGAGTTTTCTCTACCACTATTACAACCGCCAGGATGGACCGATGCGGCTCGTGGTTTCCAACAACCTGGCGGTGCCGAGAAGCGTCTTTGAGCATCTCGGAGGCTTCGATATGCGCTTCCAGACGGCGGCGGCTGAGGACCGTGATTTCAGTCACCGCTGTGGTCATGCCGGCATCGAAATGTTCTACCAGCCTCGGGCGATCGTAGTCCACAAACACGAGCTCACGGCCAGAGCCTTCGGTCGCCAGCACTTCAACTATGGTCGGGGCGCCTTCATCTACCACCGAACCTGCGCAGATCG
>CBDTUG010000479.1:0-2078 GCA_965363555.1 uncultured Thermoanaerobaculia bacterium | reverse complement strand
TACTCTGGCTCTACTATGAAGCCAACGATCTCACGGACGCTGAGAAAGAGAGTCACAACACCATTCTGCGGGAGTACCTGAACGGACAGCGAAGCCCAACGTTACGTAGGCTCGCCGGTCCCCTGAACGATGCATTGATCCAATTCTCCAGGAAGATGGTCGCCGACCATGAAAAGGCCCTTACTGGCATGCCACGACAACCATCTCGGCTCGAGGCCCTGCTCATGCTGACTGAGACGCGACGGCGAATTGTCACTCTGACGAATCGAGTGGGAGATCTGGACCAAGGCCAAACCTATGCATGCACCACATCGTGCTCAGCAATGGAATTGCCTCAAACGGCAAACAATGATCAACAACGAAAATCTTAAGCCCATGGCAACCGCCGATGCGATTCAATATCGTCAGCTTCGACACCGATGACGTCAAAACAGATGACCACCTGAGGGAGTTTCTGAGGCGGAATTTATTCGGTCGCTACCCCGTGATGCGCCAGGAAGGCAGCGGCGCCGTCCCGGCCCATATAGCGACCCAGGGTTTTTATGGGTGTTTTTCTCAAATCCACCATCACCAGCACATCCAAGACGTCGGAAAAGGCGGGGTCGACGTTGAAGCCCAACAAACGCCCCCCCAACTTGAGGTACTGACGAAGCAGGATCGGCATGCCCTTGTGGTCCGCCTCAATCTCGGCGATGAAGCGAGAAACGTCCTCGAGATCCCTCAGATCGGCCACTCCCCTGCGAATGACCCGGGAGGGCCGCTCTTTGAACGGGCTCCTCGGGTGAACCCATTTGGACCAGGGATGATGGTAGGTATTCTGTTTGAGAAAGGCAGCCATCAACTGCTGAGACGAGGATTGGTAGTCCGCCGAAATACTGACCGGTCCGAAGAGCGTCGTGCATTCCGGATTCCGTACAACAAATCCGCCGATGCCCTTCCACAGCAGCAGCAGGCCGGAAAAACTCTTCTGGTACCGCGGCTGGATGAAGGACCGACCCATTTCCAACGCTGTGCCCATCGAGTCGAAAAGTTTGGTGTGATACCGAAACAGGGTCGAAGTATAGAGCCCGTCGAGACCGTCCTCGGCCAACAATGTGTCGGTGCAACCGATACGGTAGGCCCCGACCACTTCCTTGTCCTGCCGGTGCCAGATAAAGAGGTGTTGGTATTTTTCGTCGAAACGATCCAGATCCAGCGCCCGGCCTGTGCCTTCCCCCGCGGCACGGAAGGTCAACTCTCGAAGCCGGCCGATCTCCCGCAGAAGAGCTGGGCAGGAATTTCCGTCGATGATCCAAGCCTCCTGGGAACCGCTGCCGGCCAAGAGGTCTTCCCGAGGCAACGCGGCGACCTCGGCCTCGAGCAGAGTCCGGTCAACCGGCTCGATGAGGGTAGCCGAAAGGTCGGGGGTCCGGCGAGGTTGCATCGGTTCTGACGGCGGAGACAGACGTTCCCCAAGGATTTCTGTGCGCCGGCGCAAAAAGTCCATCCTGGCCTCGCCGGTTTCGTAGGTCCGGAGATCTGAATAGGACACAGGACTCCCGATGCAGACCTTGAGCGCACTTCCCCGTCTGGCCAGGAGTTCCCTGGGCAACATCGCGGTTCTCAACAGCGGGTGAACAAGGCCGGCCAATTGAAAGAGCGGCCCGTTGCGACCTGCGAAATACGCTGGAATGACGGGGCACTGGGCCTTGGTGACCAGGCGGTCCACAGTCTCGGTCCATGGCGGATCGACCACTGCACGCTGCCTGAGATCCAAACTGGCCACCTCGCCCGCCGGGAAAACAACAAGAAGCCCGCCGTCGGCCAACCATCGGTGGGCTCGTCTCAGTCCGACCAGGCTGCGGCGAGAGGCCCCCTCGCCTTCGAAGGGATCGACCAGAAGGAAGAGTTCCCTGAGTTCCGGAATCCGTCCCAGCATGAAGTTGGCAAGAATACGAACATCGGGGCGCTGGGTCAGCAACAGATGCGCCAAAGCAAGGCCTTCGATCCCACCAAACGGATGGTTGGACACCACGACGCCCGAGCCCTCCCGCGGCACCTTGGCGAGGCCGTCACCGGCGATGTCGATCCTGACCCCA
>CBDTUG010000478.1:0-2089 GCA_965363555.1 uncultured Thermoanaerobaculia bacterium | reverse complement strand
CTCGCAAGATCATTTTCGATATGATGGGGCTCCGCTGGGACGATTCGGTCGACCCTCTTCAGGGTACGGTGGCCGATGAGTTGCTCAAGATTCATCGATGTTACCTTGACCCTGTATGGCCGCTTGTGGAAAAAGGTCGGGTCTCCGGCCTGGCTCACATCACCGGCGGTGGATTGACCGACAACCTACCAAGGGTCCTACCCGAAGGAATGAAGGCGGTGATCAAGGTAGGAGCCTGGGACATTCCTCCAATATTTCGGATTCTCAATCGCCAGGGACAGGTGCCGGATGACGACATGTGGCGGACCTTCAATATGGGGGTCGGCATGGTGCTGATCGTCCGCGCAAAGGACCTCGAAGGCGTTCTTGAACATCTCCGCAGTGCGGACTGCCCTGGTTTCCCGATGGGTCGCATCGTGAAGGGTGAACGGGGCGTTGAGTACGATATGCCACCGGAAGGTTTTCCGACGGGGTTGTAAAGGCTAGGAAGCTGGGACGCATGGAAGCCAGGACGCTTGGAGGTAGCCGGCTGACCCGACTCTTTTTTCGGCCTCTTGTCTGCCATTTTTTTGTATGCCTAACGGATATTTTTCAGATCGATGGTGAGTTGAAGGATCAACTTTTCGAGGTCAGAGGCATCTTGAATCTTGACGGATACCGCATCGAGGGTGTGAATGGTGTCACCGTCTTCATCCTGGATTCTGAAGGCGACCTGCATCCAGCTCATCTGCTCGAAGAGGTTTGAATTCAGGCTATGTTCGATGTGGCGTTTGAGATCGCGTGTGCGAGGTTTTTTCCCTGCAAGAAGTGAGTCCAGATCAAGTTCCTTGTGCCCAGGCCCGTTGTGAGCCAGGCCGGAAGTGGTCTCGGTGGCATGCCGGCGTAGATCGTCCAATTGGGACAAAATTCCGGACTCGTCGGTCACATGAACCCGTTTGACAGGAGGGGGGACGACGGCCGGCATGTCGTCTGCACCTGTATCGAACTCCACAACGTCATCTTCGACTTCTTCTATCTCTTCAATTTCTTCAGCCTCTTCGACTGCTTCTATCTCGGTGATCTCTTCGACCTCTTCGATGCCATTTTCGAAATCCCCGATCTCCTCGAGGGGTTCCACTTCCATCGGCTGGTCGGCTGCAGATGCCTCTATAGCGGTACCGAACGGCTCATCGGCCGGAAGGTCTGAAATCGAAGTGGCAGTGATCTCGTTGGGAGACGGCCCCTCATCCATTTCTTCGAGTTCTGTTTCGACAAGTGGGTCAGAGTCGGACGGTTGCATCCCGGCCTCGGGATCCCCCTCGTCAAACGACATCTCGGGGCTTGAATCGGCAGGCGCCGGCCCCTCCTCCAGAGGAGGTTCGGAGGTGTCGTCAAAGGGTGGTTCCTGGATTTCGGTATCGGCCAGGGCCGGAAATTCAACGGGTGTAGGAACCGGGAAATCGTCACCGGCGCCTTCTTCAGCTGCCCGGGCGAGGGACGATGCCGAGATTGGGCCTGCTTGGGCTGTGGTGAGAGGCATTGAAGGGGCTGGGGCCGGCTTGGGTGAGGCAGGGGCCGGTTTCGAGGGACGCGGTGATGCGGCGGCGTCGGGTGCGGCCATTCGGTTTCTCAGTTTCTTGAGGGTGACTTTGGTGATTTCCTTGAGGGTTTCGAAGACCCCGTCCCCGTTGATGGCGGAGGCCGAGTGCCACGCGAAGGCATCGTCGGGGTTGAGATCGCTGAGCAGTTCTTCCTCCGAGAGGACGTTGTCCAAATCACGCTTGTTGAACTGTAGTACAAGGGGGAGATCCTCAAGGTTCAGTCCAAGCTCTTCAATATTCCCGATCAGGGTCTTGAAACTCTCGATATTGGCTTCACGCATCGGTCGCTGAGAGTCTGCAACGAAGACCAGTCCATCAACGCCTTTAAGTACCAGCTTTCGCGTGGTGTTGTAGAAGACCTGGCCCGGTACCGTATAGAGCTGGAGCCGTGTCTTGAAGCCCCCGATTGTGCCGACCTCGATGGGAAGGAGGTCAAAAAACAACGTGCGGTCTGATTCGGTTTCGAGGGATACCATTTCGCCTCGACTCTTGGGAGAGGTCTTGGCGTA
>CBDTUG010000477.1:0-2090 GCA_965363555.1 uncultured Thermoanaerobaculia bacterium | reverse complement strand
GGACTATTTCATTCCCAGAATGGGCGTCTGCGTATTTCGTGCCGCAGTAGATCACCGGTGAGAAGGTCGGGCTAATGCTAGAATGACGTGCCGCAGAGTTGAGAACTCGTTGCGGGTGACTTTTCTCGAACATCATGGTGCCGTATCGGGGCCTTTCGAGAGGGGGTGCAGGAGATCAATGTGGATATTTTCCAAAAGTGCCACGATTTTAGCGTTGTAGACGACCTTCGGGCCAATAAGCTGTACGCATATTTTCGGACGATTCGGTCAGGACAGGATCCTGTCGTTCGAATGAATGGGCACGAAGTGGTCATGCTTGGGTCCAACAACTACCTGGGCCTGACGTCTCATCCTGAAGTTAAAAAAGCCGCTCAGGACGCCTTGAACATCTACGGCAGCGGTACGGCAGGTTCGCGCTTTCTTAACGGCACTCTGGCGATTCACGAAGAATTGGAAGAGGCGCTGGCCCAGTTCATGGGCCGGGAGAAGGCCGTGACTTTTTCGACCGGATTTCAGGTCAACCTGGGCGTGATGTCCAGTATTGCCGAGCGGTCGGACACTCTGGTGCTGGACAATCTCGACCACGCCTGCATCATCGACGGCGCACGCCTGTCTTTCGGAAGAACCCTCAAGTACCTGCATAACGATATGGAGAGCCTGGAAGAACGACTGAGAAGCCTCGGACCGGACGGCGGCGGCATGATCGTGGTCGACGGGGTCTTTTCGATGGAGGGCGATCTCGCGGATCTCCGGAGTATCGCCGAGTTGAAACGCCGGTTTGGTGTTCGATTGATGGTCGATGATGCCCACGGCATCGGTGTGATGGGGGCTCACGGCAGGGGAACGGCGGAACATTTCGGAATAGAAGACCAGGCTGATCTGGTGATGGGGACCTTCTCAAAGGCTCTGGCCGGTGTTGGCGGCTTTGTGGCAGGGGATGACAAGGTCATCGATTTCATCAAACACAAGGCCAGGACGATGATCTTCTCTGCGGCGCCGCCACCGGCTTCCGTAGCATCGGTTCTCAAGGCGATCGAAATCATCGAACGTGAGCCCGAACGGCGGGAGCGCCTCTGGGAGAACACCCGCTACTTGATGGGTGAATTCAAGAATCTGGGCTTCGACACAGGCGAGACCGCTTCGCCGATCATCCCGCTCCTGGTAGGCGAGGACAGAGTGGCCTTCGAATTCACCATGAAGCTCCAGGAGGCCGGTGTCTTCGTCAATCCGGTCGTTTCACCGGCTGTTCCACCGGGGAGGGCGATGATTCGGACCTCCCTGATGGCCACCCACACCCGGGAACACCTTGACCGGGCCCTGGAGTCAATCGCTGTTGTGGGACGGAAGATGGGTGTCATCGGGGGATGAGCGCGGTGTCCTCGGCCGACGTCGTTGTTCAACCGGTCAAGAGCCGCTCCGAGCGGTCTGCGTTCATCAATCTACCGTGGTCGCTGTATCAACACGACCCGCTGTGGATTCCCCCGTTGAAGGCGGCTGTTCGCCAGATCCTGGATGCGGCGAAACATCCCTTCTATCAGGGTGGCGAGGGCGCCGAGATCGAAATTTTCGTAGCATGGATTGCAGACCGGCCCGTTGGGCGGATCGCCGCGATTCTCAACCACAGATTCAACCGGTTTCAGGGTTCAAACGAGGTCCACTTCGGCTTTTTCGAGTGCATCGATGACGTTCACGTCGCTCGTTCACTTTTTGAGTCCGTCGAAGACTGGGCTCGAGAGCGGGGATCGCATGAATTGCTCGGCCCGTTCAACCCTTCGACCAATTACGAGTGTGGACTGTTGATCGACGGTTTTGACAGCCCTCCTGTGGTGATGATGACGTACAACCCGCCGTTTTATCCGGCGTTGATCGAGGGCGCGGGCTATGGCAAGGCCAAGGATCTTCTGGCCTTTGTATCCCCGGTGCAAGGCAGGAGCCTCGAACGGCTGCAGAAACTCGCCCAGCGATCCAAAAAGCGCAACCCAGACCTGGTGATCCGAGAGGCCGATCTCAAGAATTTTGGTGGTGAGGTCCGTGCAGTCCAAGAGATCTACAACTCCGCCTGGGAGAAGAACTGGGGTTTCGTGCCGATG
>CBDTUG010000476.1:0-2110 GCA_965363555.1 uncultured Thermoanaerobaculia bacterium | reverse complement strand
CTAAACTGAACAGTATTGTATTTCTCGGCCGAACCTGAATGCTCCGCTATCGTATTGTAAAGAGGGGGCGACCGTGTTCAGGAAGACAAAACAGTTCTTTCGGGATTACACAGATGGTGTAGAAGTCGGCCGCGTTCACACGGTTCTCGGCAGGGATGTCACTCGTGCCTACGCCGTCTTGACGCGGGATCATCCGGAGAGCGATCAACCGAAGGGCCGGATCAGCCGGTTCTGGGACCGGTCGAAGCGTCTCTTTCTTGGCCTCTCATACAAGTTGTCGCCGGCCCGACGAATTCTTTTTGCCGTTGCGATGATCCTGGTCGTTATCGGGGTGCAGCAGCAGCAGTTCACCATCGGTTCGAGGAGTATCAACCTGGGATCGTCCCCGCTTGTTCTTCTCCTGAGCATCGGGGCCCTTGTTTTTCTGATAATTCTCGAGCTTGCAGACCGGGTCGTCATCCGGGACGAGTTGGAGGTCGCCCGTCAACTCCAGGCTGAGTTGATCGCCGATCGATCTCCTGATGTCCCAGGGTGGGAATTTGCCTTCTCGTACCAAACGGCCAATACCATCGGAGGGGATTACTACGAGTTCATTTCGCTCCCCGACGGCAAGCTCTTTGTCGCTGCGGGCGATGCCAGTGGGCACGGTATCGCGGCCGGCCTGGTCATGGCAGTTGCCAGTGCAACTCTCAAACTGGCCGTCGACCAGAACCCTGAGCCGGTTTCTGTCGCGGAGATGGTCAATGGCGCTCTCTATCGTACCGGTGGCCCGAGAGCCTTCATGACGCTTTTCTGCGGACTGTTGGACCCTGTGGCCGGAGAATTTGATTATGTGTGCGCCGGCCACCCCTTTCCTCTTCACCGCAGACCCGACGGATCTTTGACCGAATTGGGAACCGGGTGCCTGCCCCTGGGCCTGCGGCCGGCAGTACCTCTTCAGGCCTCTTCGGCGGCCATAGGGCCAGGCGAGACCCTGGTCATCTTCAGCGACGGTCTTCCCGAAATGCTCGATGGACAGGGTCGGGATTTTGGATTCGATCGACTCCGAAGCTCCGTGGTGTTGGGCGGCAGCGCACGGGAGATCCACGACAATGTCCTGCGAGCGGTAGAAGCCTTTGCCGACGATGCGCCGGTCCTTGACGACCGAAGCCTGGTCGTTATTCGAAACGATCAGTAGACACTTTTGCTTCGAAAGTGACAAGGCGCTGAAGATCTCGAGTTCGGTAGCGTCTTAAATAACAGCAACTCAGTGCAGAAAGGCCTTTCGATCGAGAAGGCCTATCTTGAGGGATTCCTCAGTGCCCGCTACTCCGAAGAGACCGATTTCGACCCCGAATCGCCGGCAAATCAATGGCGCTCAATCCTCGGCATGAACCTCCAAGGGAAGATGAGCTCTTCGGTTTCGATGTACGCCATCCGCTATCCGGTCGACGAGGCACTGAAGCTCTTCGGCGCAGTCAAAGGAGTTGGTGCCCAGGGCTGTGGGTCAGGCAGATGAGGGGGCAACGATGCATCGGAATCAGGTTCTTGGAGCTCTTTGTGTGACGGTAGTTTTGCTCGTCATGTCTTCGACGCCGGGGGGCGCCGTGGATGTCACGTGGAATGACGCTTCTGGGGGTAATTTCACCGACGGGACCAAATGGGATACCGGAACTCCGCCGGGCCCGGGTGACAATGCCATCATCACCCTGGACGGGACCTATTCTGTGGTGCTTGACACCCGTCAACCTGAGTTTCTTTTCGTCCGATCGACCTCATCTGGGATTTTGGTTATTTATGGAGGCACTGTTCTTTTCGCCGTTTGATGGTGCGCCGGATCTTGGAAACAGCATCGCTATCGTAGAAAAATGTAGATCCTTCGGCGATCGCTGCTCCTGGCTACTGCCCGTGAATCGTCGTCAACTACCAACCCGCCGCATCTGAAAGTTGACGTCGCACCGGCGGTGTGGTCCGTAGCCTTGCCAGAGGCGAAGTTCGACGAAGTTTCCCTCGGCCAGATTGGTTTCGAAGGTGAAGTGCTGGGTGGTTCCGGTGGCGCCGCCTTCCGTGTCGTTTGCGGTGCTTCTGGCGTCGTTGCCGGCCGGGTGGGGGTCCTCGTTCAGCGTAATGA
>CBDTUG010000475.1:0-2133 GCA_965363555.1 uncultured Thermoanaerobaculia bacterium | reverse complement strand
CGTCTGTGTTGTCGTCACCTGAAGGGGCCCGGGGTCGAGGTTGGCGACGACGCTTTTGGCTTCGATGAAGCCCTGATCCTGGGTTGACCACGGTGAACCGTCGACGTCGTGGGCGTAATCCAGGTTGAGGTCGATTGTCCAAATGCCGGGGATGTCAACGCTCAGGTCAAATACCGCTTCGGTCGAGGTAGGCTTTGTCGGTGGCCCCCCGCCGGGAGACGTAACGACCCACCGGATCGCCGTTGGGTGTCCGCCGCTGCCGGTGCTGTCGCATTGAACGATCGTCCCCGTCAGAACCGTGATTGACGGGGGTTCAGCCCATCCCGGTATGGCGCAGAATAGGACCAAAACCAGAATTTTCAAACGGCTTGCAGAACGGAAAATCAGACCTCTCACTATTGTAAGGGTAAGGCATGAAGAGAATATGGAGTATGACTGGGGTCACACGAAGGGTCGAAGAGGTCAAAAGGGTCACAGGGGCCGAAGGGTGAAGTTCGCTACTCAATCTCCGTCATTGAAATTGCGACGGCATCACCGGTCTGGCGGTCAACGACCGAAGCCAACCCGAAGAACGAGCCCTCCCCCGAGGTGCGGCGCATGTCGATCCGACAGTTCGTTCGGGGCGAGACTGAAAAGGCCGTGAAGATGTCATTGACCTGGATCAGGTCGAAGGCCTCGACTGCAAGGAGAAGCGGATCGCCGAGGGGGTTGCCGTGCGAGTCTCGCAGTGTGGCTTCAATTTCAACGGATTCCCCCAGGACTTCACATACCAACAGATTGGAACGCTGGTCGTCCGAGCCGTCGACCCCGATGACAGTGGCTGAACCCCTGGTGCCTGCCGTGATTGCCGGAATGAACTGGCCATAGGTTCCCAGGAGGCTCTGATTGTAGGTTCTCGAAGCGACAGCCAAGGGCGGACTGCCAAGCCCGGACACGATGCGGAGTGTGCCGGCGGTGTTGTCCTCCCCGAATACCTGTCCGACGATGTCGGTCAACACTGCAGCTGCCCCCGGGTCAATGGTCAGGGCTGCTGTGACCGGCATGTCAGCGGGCCCGCCGAGGGGCCTGAATTCCAACTCAAGGTCTGCTGCCTGGTCGCCGAGAGCTACAATTCGGACATCCGAGTGCCATTTGGTTCCGGCGACACCGTTGGTCCTGGCGATGACCGGAATCATGATGGGGCTATCGCTGGCCGGTTCTGTGCCCAAGACGAACACCGCGTCCCCTGTCTGCTCATCGACCACCGAGGCCCAGGCGGATATGACGTCCTCGGTTTCGACAATTGCGAAGGCTTCGGTTATCGTCTGTGGGACCCCCGCCACTTGCAGGATGCCATCAATTCGGTTGATCGAATACGGCCGCACCTCGAGATTGACCGGTTGGCCGACGAGAGTTCCCGTGGTGGTATCAAAAAGAGTGATGGTTGCTGTCGCCGGTGTGCCACCGTTTTCCGAAAGGCCGATGTTGGTCCTGAATCCCGGTCCACCGGAGATGTGTGGCAGAACGAGACGGGTGGCGTTCGAGGCGGTGACGCCGTGTTCAAACTGGCCGAACACGCCCCCGGAGGGTGCCTGCGTGGCGATCGTGCCTCCTGCTACAAGGGGCATGGTCGATGTGTCGATCAGTACCTGCCCCGCACCGATATTCAGGCCGAATGTGTCCCCGATGACGTCGCACAGGTCGATCTGGGCGCCTGCAGGAATGAACAGTGGCCGCGGGAGGAACTCCTGGATTCCATCCGCCCCCTCCTGTACCAGGTAGAGGGACCCCTGGATCGGCGTAAACATGGAGGGGTTGAAGACCTGAAGGTCGGTGGTCCACATGGTGCCCGCAACTCCGGGGCCGCGCGCGGCCACGGGGAGGAAGGTCATCTGGGGTGAGCTGGTTTGAGAGGGCGGCACGAGATCCTTGATCAGCAGGCTCCAGCTTTCGATTCGAGCTATATGGTTTTCCGCCAAACGATCCTCGATAACCAGCTCCCATGATCCATGGCGCTCACTGCCAATGAAAGCATTGAGACTTTGGGCCGGCTGGAGATCAATTGGGAAGGTTCCGATCAGAGCCTGTTCTGAGGGGCAAGGTACGGTCTCGTCGAAGATTAGGACTTGTCCGAGCTCGGGATTCCGGAGCCAA
>CBDTUG010000474.1:0-2155 GCA_965363555.1 uncultured Thermoanaerobaculia bacterium | reverse complement strand
CGATATACAGGGCCTCGCTCTTGGCCGGTTCGGGTGCGCTCACGACCTCGACTTCTTCTTCTTCCGGTTCCGGCTGAAGGTAAGGTTGCACGTCAACCTTGGCCTCGATACCAAGGTCGACCTCATCGCGTTCAATGTCGGCCCGGAACAAACGGTCCATAAACAGGGCGAGGTTGAAGGTGGTTGGACTGTAGTTGCCGCCGTAGAGCAACTTGTCCAGCTGTTTCTTGAAATCTGCAGCAGAGCTGTAGCGATCCTCGGGTCGGACGGCCAGTGATCGCGCCAGAAGAGCCTTGATGTCGTCGGGGATCGGTTCCTCATCATAGGCCATTTCAGCCTTGTCGATCGCGGCCATGCGGTCCTCGGGGTCGGACGGCAAGGCCGAGCTGGTCAAGAGCTGGAACAAGATGGCGCCCAGGGAATAAACGTCTCCCTTTTTCCCGCCCGTTCGGGAGACGATGACTTCCGGTGCGAGGTACGGTTTGATGGTATCGGCCAGGTCTTCTTGATCCAATAGTCCGAGCAGGTTCTCCGCAACGCCGAAGCCGGAGATGATGCCTTCGCCGTCGTTAGTGATCACCACCAGCCCGGGATGCAGAAAACCGTGTGCCAATGCCTGGCCACCGCTTTCCAAAACCAGGGCAGAGGACAGGCCGAGGGCCAGCTTCTCCATGATCAACAGGGCGTTGTCGACCGGTACCGGGAAGCCCTCCTCTTTGACCATCTCAAACAGACGTGCGAGTGGTTGGCTCGCACTGTGGTCGAAGGCCATGCCCGGCACGCCGTTTTCGGTGCAGTAACTCACGCCGGTGGCGACGTTGGCCGCCTGAAGGAGGTCGGTAACCTGGCGGCCCTTTTCGAAGGAGCCGGTAACCTCACTTGAGGATACGCCCTTGCCGTCGAACAAGCGGAGCCAGACCGTCCGCTTGATTCCGGTGGCGTCAAATTCCCCGGCCCGGTATAAATGCCCCAGCTCGTCTTTCAGGATTTCTTTGAAAAGAATGAACTGTCCGAAGGTACGATAAGCCTCACCCATGGTCCCTGCCTCCCCGGCCAATTCGATGACCGCTTTCAAGCTACCACCGGCACCAGGGGAAGGTCAATGACGGGAGCGCCTGCGTTTGGCGACGGCGAGGTTGTGTTGCTTGAGCGTGGAGGAGAATGTGTGCCCTCCAGAATCATCAGCAACGAAGTACAGCAGGGTGTGCTTCTCTGGATTCATTGCGGCCCGTAAGGCCGCGCGCCCCGGGTTGTTGATGGGAGCCGGCGGCAAGCCGGGATATTGATAGGTGTTGTAGGGGTCGTCGACATTCCAGTGAACCCTCAAGAGCCGGCCGGTCCACTCGCCGCGACGTTGCAGGGCGAAAACAACGGTTGGATCGCACTGGAGGAGCATGCCTCGGTCAAGGCGGTTGACGAAAACACCGGCCACCCGCTCCCTCTCCTGGGCAACGCCGGTCTCGGCTTCCACCAGTGAGGCCAAGGTGACGAGGTCCAGCGTGGTCAATTGGGATTGACGGCCGGCTACATATTCTTGAGCCCATACCGTCCGGAAACGATCGACCATGACCCGGGCGACGGTGGGGGCATCGACGCCGGTTGAGAAGGTGTAGGTGTCGGGGAAGAGGAAGCCCTCAAGTGATGAAGCCCCCGGAGCAAGATCGGCGATCATTCGTGAGTCACCGGTCAGCAACGGCCAGAGATCGGTGTCCATGACACCGGCTGCCTCGAGAATTCCCTGGATATCAGAGCTGTTCGTGCCCTCAACCACGGTCAGTGTGAGTTGTTTGACGCGCCCCTGGAGCAGCACTTCGAGGATGTCCACCGGTCGACTCCGGGCGGGGATGACGTAGGTGCCCCAATGCATCTCACGGCCTCGTGCGGGGCCTTCGAGATAGAGACGGCCGGCCAAGACCGACGGCATAACTCCGGCCTGGGCCAGTTGTTGAAGTATGGCCATCGATGCGGCGCCGGTCTGAATTTCGAGGGTCGACCTCGGATTGTCGGCCGGCGTCCACAGCGTGTGGCGCCACCACAGTGCCGCGCCCCCGGTAGCGAAAAGGACGGCCAGAAGAAACACAGCGGCCCAGCGGAAACCTGGAGAAGCGGTCATCGGTCTGCGGTGGCCGTCGGCGGCAAAGCCGCGAGAAAGTCT
>CBDTUG010000473.1:0-2168 GCA_965363555.1 uncultured Thermoanaerobaculia bacterium | reverse complement strand
TGGGCGACCTCCAGGGGCACAAGCAAGACCCCGCCCTCCTGTCCGGGCTCGGCTACACCGACCTCGGCAACATCGACCCGAGCGCGTACTGGCACCGGCCCCAGGGGCGTCAAACGCCTCCGGGAAGAAATCACATCAACAGCACCTGCCGCACCAATGCCCAAACGGGCGGCCAAGACCCGGTCAGCCATCACCGACTCCACGTCGGAACGGCCGACCACGAGTGCCGGAACGGCATCGACGTTCGATGCAACAAGGCAGTTTCCGCGCACGGAGCGCACGATCTCGACATCAGGGAGGCCTTCATGCAAAAGGGACGCCAACTGATCAGGCTCGGCAAGAACCCTTCCGGAGGCCGGACGGACCTGGACATGGGTCGATCGTTCGACCAAATCGCGGCGAATCGAGGACTGAAAGCCCTCCAACAGAGCCAGCGTTACCACAAGGGCAACGACCCCCAGGCCCAGACCAATCAGCGAAATCAGGGTCACCGTAGCCACGTGGGTCCGGCGACCCAGACCGATCAGGTAACGACGAGCTAGGTGTATCTCAGCCCGCACGCAGCCCTCCGGCTACCGGTGCGACAATGGTCCTCACGCCTTGGGCCGCAGTGCCGGGAATAGGATCACATCCCTGATCGACCGGCTTCCTGTCAAGAGCATGACCAGTCGGTCGATGCCGATACCTTCGCCACCGGTCGGCGGCATGCCGTGCTCCATCGCTACCAGGAAATCCTCGTCGACCATGCCCCCGGTCTTCTCGGCTTGTTCCACCAGGCGACGCCGCTGTTCAACCGGATCGTTGAGTTCGGTGAAAGCGTTGGCAATCTCGATACCTCCGGCAAAGAGTTCAAAACGCTCAACCGTTTCCGGGTCATCAGGGCGCGATTTCGCCAGGGGCGAAATCTCTCGGGGAAAATCCGTGATAAACGTCGGATTGATCAATTGGGTCTCTGCCGTTACCTCAAAAAGTTCCGCCAACAATTGGCCGTCCGAGCGTTCATCGATGCGCTCGACCCCCAATCGCCGTGCGACTTTTTCCATCGATGCGCGGTCGACGAGATCGTCATTCGTCAGATCGGAATACTCCAGGATCGCCTCCCTCATCGTAAGACGGCGCCACGGACGGGAAAAATCAATTTGATCGTCACCCCATGGGCTCACCAGCGACCCTCTGACTTCCTCGGCCACCGTAGTCACCATTTCTTCGGTGAAATCCATCAGCATCTCGTAGTCTGCGTAGGCCCAGTAAAACTCCAGCATCGTGAACTCAGGATTATGGCGTGTAGAAATGCCCTCGTTCCGGAAATTCCTGTTGAGTTCGAAAACCCGTTCGAAACCACCGATAATCAGGCGCTTGAGGTAGAGCTCCGGTGCGATCCGAAGGTAGAGATCAATATCCAGGGTGTTGTGGTGGGTCACGAATGGTCTGGCCGACGCCCCTCCGGGAATCGGTTGCATCATCGGCGTCTCGACCTCCATGAAACCGCGCCCCTCAAGGAACCGCCTGATCGCCGAAACTGCCCGACTCCTGATGACGAAGACCTCTCGTTCGTCGGCATTGGCCAGGAGGTCCAGATAGCGCTGCCGGGCCCGGGTCTCCGGATCGGTCAAACCCTTGTGTTTCTCGGGCAGAGGCCTCAGCGACTTGGCCAAGACCTCGACCGTTGCCACCCTGACGGAAAGCTCGCCGGTCCTGGTCCTGAAGACTCCACCCTCCACACCTATGAAATCCCCCAGGTCCAGCAGGTTAACGATCTCCCATGTGGCCTCGTCCAGGTCGTTTTTTCTCAGGAACAACTGGAGCCGAGCCTCGCCGTCCGAAAGATCTGCGAAGATCACTTTGCCCTGGCGCCGAACGGCACGAAGACGCCCAGCCAAACGAACGTTTTCGGACCGTGTCTCCAACTCTTCCGTCGTCAAGGCATCAAAAGCCCCACGCACATCCGACACCGAAGTCTGGACACGGAACCGTGAAGGAAAAGGGTCAAGACCGCGATCCCGAAGCGCGTCCAGTTTGATCCGCCGGTCGGCAATCAGCTTTTCGAGGGGTTGCTGGGTCTGAGTCTCGGTCATTCTTCCTCCCTGAGGCGACGGATTGTAACGCAGCAATTCGTCGAACGAATTACATGGGGTTCGGATTTTTCAGTGTATCTCTATCGTTTCGAA
>CBDTUG010000472.1:0-2171 GCA_965363555.1 uncultured Thermoanaerobaculia bacterium | reverse complement strand
AGACCCCGGTGTCATCCTGGTACAGAAGGTGTTGGGTGGTGAGGTGATTTCGGCAACGCCTGATGGAGATCCCAATTAGTGGTCAAGCATGACTGATTTGAGACCGGAGGCCGTGAGCCGCTTGGCGAGCCATCTCGAGCGCCTGCCCGGCGTGGGAACCCGCACGGCCCGGGCTTTGGTGGAGCACCTCCTGGTCGTCGACGAGGCCGAGGTCGAGGGTCTGGCCCAGGCCCTGGAGGGCTTGCGTGGGGCGATTTGCCACTGTTCCCAGTGTTTTCTCTTGACCGAAAACGATCCCTGCATGATCTGCTCGGATGAATCGCGGGATCACGGTGTCATCTTGGTGATCGAGGCGCCGACAACAGCCTGGGCGGTCGAGGCCACCCATCAATTCAATGGTGTGTTTCATGCCCTGTTGGGACACCTTTCGCCGTTGCATGGGGTCGGCCCCGAGGATTTAACGATCGACGCCCTGATCGACAGGGTTCGTTCGCATGATGTCCAGGAGGTCATTCTGGCCACCGATCCGACGGTTGAGGGGGAGACCACAGCCCTGTACATTGCCAGAAGGCTCAAGGATTTTCCGGTACACATCAGCCGGCCGGCCTCTGGTATTCCGGTTGGTGGTGAACTGGCGGCCGTCGATCGCCTGACCTTGGCGATGGCGTTGGAGTCTCGCCGGGAAGTGTGACCAGCCCGACGGCGAGCTTTCCCAAATCATGGAGGTAGCCGGCCAGACAAACCCGCCGGCAATGCGGCTGATCCATGCCGACGTGTTCAGCGATAAAGCGTGCAGTTTCGGCGACGCCGGCGGTGTGGGTCGAGGTATAGCGGCTGCGAAAGTCTTCGGGGTGCGCCAGGAGTTGTGCAAAGCTCAACATGCTCTCATCGTCAAGTATCTGGATCTGCTCGGACAGGGTGTCACTGAGGATTCGATCGAGGTTGGATGAGCGCAGGTCAAAACAGTACCTCAGGTTCTTGCATTTGAGAGTCTTGCCCTTGCTCTGTGCATGGGATCTATGCTAAAAAGACTGATGCTCGGGAGGGTGTGACTGTGCAATCTGGCCTTGTTATGTACGAAGAAGAGTTCAACAGGATTTCAGCGCTCTTGCAGCGTCTCAAGGTCGACGCCAGTGCGAAGATCATTTTCTTGGTGGATAAGAATGGCCAACAGATCGCCGGTGCGGGTGAGATCGATCTCATCGATGCAACATCCTTGGCATCTCTGACAGCCGGAAACGTAGCGGCAACGGACGGCTTGGCAAAGCTGATCGGTGAGAAGGAGTTTTCCATCCTGTTCCATGAGGGACGGAAGGACAACATCCATATTTCGATCGTTGGGCAGAGGTTGATCCTGGTCGTCATCTTCGACGAGCGCTCGTCCCTTGGCCTGGTCCGACTGAGAGTTCGAAAGGCGACCGGAGAAGTCGAAAGAATCCTCGTCGATATGGATGCAAAGGCTCTAGACGGGGGCCCCGATGATGTCGATTCTCCCTTCGCGGAAATCACCGACGACGACATCGACGCATTGTTTTCAGAATGAGCTTCATCAATTACGCCGCCCGTGAGATCAACATCAAGATCGTCTACTACGGGCCCGGCTTGTGCGGGAAAACGACCAATCTTCAGTTCATCTACGAGAAATCCAACCCCCAGCAGAAGGGTAAGTTGATCTCTCTTGCGACCGAAACTGACCGCACTCTTTTCTTCGACTTCCTACCCTTGGACTTGGGTTCCGTGCGAGGGTTCAAGACCCGCTTTCACCTCTACACGGTGCCCGGGCAGGTTTTTTACGACGCCTCCCGAAAGCTGATCCTCAAAGGGGTCGATGGCGTCGTCTTCGTCGCCGACTCTCAGGAAGCGCGCATGGATGCCAACGTCGAAAGCCTGCGTAATCTCGACGACAACCTTGAGGAAAACGGCTTCGAACTGAAGGCGATCCCCTACGTCCTTCAATTGAATAAGAGGGATTTGCCGACGGCGGTCAGTACCGACGACCTGTACCGCGCACTCAATTTCAAGAGTGAGCCCACGTTCGAGGCGGTTGCGACCACGGGCATTGGTGTATTCGAGACCCTCAAAGCCGTCGCCAAGCAGGTGCTGTACGAGCTTCGTCGGCGTTAGGGACCTCGCGCATCGCCCGGAGGGCGATCACGCCGAAGCCGTGGAGG
>CBDTUG010000471.1:0-2183 GCA_965363555.1 uncultured Thermoanaerobaculia bacterium | reverse complement strand
CCGCTTCGAGGGTCCACGGTTTCACCGTGACCACCCTGCGGGTGGTGCGCGATGTCCCAATCTTGCGAGAACGCCAAATCTCACAGCGTCTTGAACCTCTCGCCACGACCCGTGGTGAGAGGTCGGCCTAGCCCGATGACCCGCTGGCTGATCACCGGCGCCGACGGTTTTGTCGCCGGCCATCTGCTGCCCCACCTCCTCGAGGCGGAGAACAATACCCAGATTTTTGGCATGGTCTGGCGAGAAGCACCTCGAGACTCGTGGCCAGAGGCCCACCCCAGGCTCCAAATCCTCCCCGGAGAACTGGGCGATGCCCAGAGCATCACCGACATTGTCGAACAGACCCGGCCCGAGATCATCCTTCACCTGGCGGCTGCATCCTCGGTGGCACAATCATGGCAGGATCCTGTCCCTGCATATCAAATCAATATTCTGGGCCAGCTCCACCTGCTGGAGGCCGCACGGTCCATGAAGAGCAAACCGACCGTCGTCATCGCTTCGTCGGCCGAAATCTACGGTCGCGACGGGCACGACGGCAACGCCATCTCCGAAGCAGCGCCTCTGAGACCGCTCTCGCCCTACGCCGTCTCCAAAGCGACCCAGGACCTGCAGGCCGGCCAGTACCACGCGGCCTTCGGCCTGCCGACGATTCGTTTGAGGCTCTTCAACCACACCGGACCGGGCAGGCCGCCCCACTTCGTCGCGTCGAGTTTCGCCAAACAGTTGGCCGAAATAGAACGGGGCCTGCGCGAGCCGGTCCTGCACGTCGGCAACCTCAACGTTGCCAGAGATTTCACCGATGTTCGAGACATTGCCAGGGCTTGGCGCCTCGCAGCCCTCAGCGGCCAACCAGGAGAGGCCTACAACGTCTGCTCGGGCCGCCCAACACCGATACGCAAAATCCTGGACATTCTCCTCGAGAAGACCACCGTCGAAGTCGAGATTCAAACCGACCCCACCCTCTTGCGTACGGGAGAAATCGAAAGCCTTTACGGTGACTCTTCCCTCTTCTCCGAGGCCACCGGGTGGCAGCCTGAGATCCCCCTCGAACAAACCCTCGGGGATCTGCTCCAGTGGTGGCGGAAGGCTGTGAACACGGACCCCTGAGTCCGAAGAACCAGGACAGCCTGCAGCCCGGCGATTCCGGAACCAGAGAGTTCGGCGTGCAAGGCAGAGTATCCGCCGAGCTTTGTGGCAGATTCACCACAGAGACACAGAGAGCACAGAGCCACACAGAGGCACACTCCGGAGCCCGGTTGCACGCAAAGCGTGCTGGGGCAGGAGAGGGGCGGACGATGTCCGTGTTCCGGGCGGTGTTGACGAGCCCGTTGGAACTTTCCTCTGTGTTTTCCTCTCTGTGTTCTCTGTGTCTCTGTGGTCGCCCTTCTTCAGGGTTCTTCCTCGCTTTTTCGAAGATATTGGCCGATCAGTGACTAATAACCCCGTCATCTCTTGAGATCAGGCCCTCTTCGTGGCATGGTAGCGGTGGAGGGCCAACCATGGACCAACAACGCAGAAACCTGATCGCCCAATGGGCTTTTGACACACGGTCAATTCTCGGCCGCTTTCACCTCTGGCTGGAGGATGTCGAGGAGCACTGGCATGATGGGCAGCCGGAGATTGATCACGCCTTCACCGGCCCCTCCCTGGAGCGCGGTTTCATCGTCGCCAACGCCGTGACCGCCCTGGGAACCCGGCTTTTCGGCCGCTTCGGCGAAGGTGCGGGAAAGGACAAGGCAACGCTCAACCGGGTCAAGAAAGACGCCGACGCGGTCTCGGCCTACGCCCTGTCCGAAGCCTTGTGGTATCTGACGCGCTCGCTGCCGGAGAATCACGCCGTGATGATCTCCCTGGGCGAGGGTCTGATGCCCAAGGCCGGGGAAACCCCGGAGATGGGTTCCAACCCTCAGTTGGGTTTCGGACGCGTCTATGCACGGCCGGAGGTCGCCCGGTTCCTCGACCATGCGGTCCACCGACTGCTCAACGATGCCACCTACGAATGGCCGGAGTTCTGGGCCGAAATCAATCGTGCGGGCATCACCGTCTGGGGCGCCGCGGTCGATACGCTGGAGAACACTTCCCGCTTTGCCAAGGGTTCCCCCAACGGGCCATTGGCGGTCTTCCACCTTTTTGACCAACCACTCAAGGTCGCCCGTCCCTTCGAGGGCTACATGGGCAACCTC
>CBDTUG010000470.1:0-2192 GCA_965363555.1 uncultured Thermoanaerobaculia bacterium | reverse complement strand
AGTTTCCGTCTCCCATGCCTTTGCGAGACCGAAATCGAGGACTTTGACCGTGCCATCCATTCGCACACGGATGTTTGCAGGCTTGAGGTCGCGATGCACGATGCCTGCCTCGTGGGCTGCTTCCAGGCCCTCTGCAATTTGCAGGGCCATCGGAATCGCCTCGTCGACTTCGATCGGGCCGCGGGCTATGATCTCATCGAGTCCTTCACCTTCAACCAACTCCATGACCAACACATGCTGACCATCGAGGTGCTCGAGACCGAATAGAGTGGCGATGTTGGGGTGATTGAGCGAGGCGAGGACCATGGCCTCGCGCTCAAATCGGGCGTGCCGATCGGGATCATTGGCGAAGTCTTCCGGCAGGAGCTTGAGCGCGACCTCGCGGCCGAGCTTGGTGTCCTCGGCCCGCCAGACTTCGCCCATCCCTCCGGCACCGAGGGCCGCTGTGATTCGATAGTGGGAGAGGGTCGTGCCAATCATCGTTGATCTTCTTTCGCAGTCCAATTGACGATCAGGTGCAAGGTATTCTCCGCCTCGGAGACGCCTGAAGGATTCACATAGAAACGTTCAAAATCCGGACTGGGGGCGTAAAGACAGCCCCCTGCACCTGGTGGATCGATTTGGAACAGAGTTTCGTGGCGCCCAACGTTGAGCGATTCTCCACCTAAAGAGATTGGGATGGCCTGCAGATATCCGTTGAGATCGATGTACACCAACTCACTTCCTCGGGATCCCCAGAATGGGTACATGCCACCGGACTGTGAAATTTGCCAACTCCTGCCTCCTTCGGGG
This sequence comes from uncultured Thermoanaerobaculia bacterium, assembly GCA_965363555.1. Classification (GTDB taxonomy): domain Bacteria; phylum Acidobacteriota; class Thermoanaerobaculia; order Thermoanaerobaculales; family Sulfomarinibacteraceae; genus DAOWGJ01. Next base: position 1,400 of record CBDTUG010000470.1, on the reverse strand, counting down.
AACGGCGTTACGTAGATTTCGTGTCTCCCGGTCTCATCGGACTGATAGGCCATCCATCGGCCGTCGCCCGAAATCCGGGCCTCGGTTTCTGTGGCATTGGTTTGGCGAAGGGGGCGGGCCTCGCCGCTCTCCTGGTCGAACAGCCAGATATCGATGCCCTCGCCACTTGTGTACTGGTCAAATATTACGAATTGTCCGTCCGGTGTAACGTCAGTGGGCAACAGTGCATCATGCGAGGACCACACGGCTTCTTCCAGACCGGACCCAACGACCGCCTTCTTAAAAAGTGCATGCGGCCCCGACCTGTTGGAGGCAAACACAACACCTCGACTATCAGGCATCCACGCGGGGTAAATATCTTCCGATGAATCAAGGGTGAATCTGCTCCACAGCGAACTGGTGAGATCCCAAATCCAGAGGTCGTTGTCGGTGTCAATCGACCCACTTCGTGACACCGCCAAGAGGCGGCCGTCCGGCGAGACCTTTGGATGGTGGTACCAGGCGTGATCCTCACTCTGGCCGATTTCGACCCCCGAACGGTCGTAGGTGACCATTCTTGTAGGGGCTTCAGGCTCGCCAGAGTAATAGGTCACCAGACCATTTCTTGATACTGAAAAAAGCGCTGCAGCGGACCCCGGGTCCTCGATTACGCCCTCCGCCAATACGATCGCAGGTCCGGTGAATTCGAGGCTATTGGAATCGACGGGCCGTGCCATAAGCGAGTTCTCCCGGACAAAAAGCAGGCGTCCCATTGTCAATTCGGCCTGAGTCTTGGAGAACATCAATTGCCTGGGTTCGTCACCGTCAACACTGCCTACCATCACTACACTTTTTTCTTCTTCGCCACTTCGAGCCATGAAAAGGAATCTTTTTCCGTCAGCCAGAAAACGAGGGTGCCGATGCGAATTGTGGATGTCGAGGTCAATTGTCGTGATCTCTCGCGACGGGCCGCCCTCTTCAGAAACTACGTGCAGCGGCGTTCCGTAGCCGGGGGCAAAGACGATCAGTCCATCCGAACTCCATGAGCCCCCTTTGCCAAACACCGCATCACAAACAGTGACTGCCGAACCGCCATCGGCATCGATGATTTTCAGGGTTCGGTCGATTTTTGTGAAAAAACCGATACGGTCCGAGTCGGGACTCCAAAAGGGATATTGGGCGCTACGCGTATGTTCCAGCATTCTCGAGGAGCCGGTCTGTAACTCGTTAACCCACAATCGGGTCACACGGTCTTCGGCCTGGGCCGCAAAGACGATTTTCGAGCCATCCGGCGAGAGTGCTGCGTACCCCGGCCCCAGGGTTCGAATATCGAACGCTGTCCCCGGTGGGGCAGGTATGGACGCCCTGATTTGAGCAACCTCGGTTTCGGGTGTGGGGTTCAACAGCGACAGCCCGAGCGC
>CBDTUG010000469.1:0-2210 GCA_965363555.1 uncultured Thermoanaerobaculia bacterium | reverse complement strand
GTTCAAGACTCTCGAGAACCTCCTCCCCGCGGCTGCGGGCGCTGAAGTCTTTCGATAGATCGACGAGGGGCTGTGTTCGGATCCCGGCGAATACGACGGCGCCGATAATTACCACCCTGATCAGGATGAGAGATTTTCGACCGGGCTGATCTTGGCCGCCGTCCTGGGGCGCCGCCCAATCGAGAAGCCATTGGTAACCAACGCAGATCCAGAAAGCCCAGATAATATAAGGCGGCAGCAGCATGGTCTGCTTGTCGACGACGTCATAATTGACGAAAAACCCTGTCGTAGTAAGGAAAATCAGCAGGAAGAAACCGCCCCTGGCGGCACTCCGCCGACAACAGATGATCAGCCCCACGATGGCCGGCCCGATCGCCAACCCTACCGATGCACGTCCCAGGCCGGCGGCGAAGGCCGTCATTTCCCGGACCAAATCCATTCCCTCAAAAGCAAACATCGAGTGCGCAAAACCACGCCCGGACACCAGCCAAAACAGATTCTTGAGATTCGTCAGATCGAGAGGAACAAAGATTCCAGCGGCGTTGTAGTGCCCGGCGTAGTTGAAAACCGGTTTGGTCAGGTAGAGCAACGGCAGGTAGAGGTAGACGCTAAGACCGAGGACCAGGGTGCCAAGAGCGAGGCAGATGGACGCCGGTCTGAGAGCTTTTCGGGGAGAGGTGGCGACAACGAACCACAGGCATCCCGGGGCGAGCAGAACAGCTGCAACCTGGTTGCCGAATGCCAGGCCTAGAGCCAAGGTGCACCAGGCCAGACGGGCCGGGCTTGGTGCCTCTGCCCAACGCAGGAGCAGCAGGATCAGACCACATGTGAGAGCAGTGTGAAGGGTATAGACTTCGGCAATCAAGGACATTGCCCAGAAGAAGGGCGTGACGGCGAGCAGGCCCAAGCCGCCGGCCATCGCCCAGGGGCCTACCTGCAGCCGCCGGAGGATGCACGCACATAGGGCGATCGTCAGGGCCCCGCAGACGGCCGACAAGAGATTCATGCGAAAACCGACGTCGCCGAGAGGAATTCGGCTCCACACTCGGCCGATGATGAGGTAGAGGGGATAGCCTGTCGCTCTGACCAACCCACCGGTGTAGGCGGCCGTGGTCAACTCGGCACTGTCGAGGTTGTAGATGGTCGGCGCCAGCGTACTGAAGTAGAGAGCAAAAGGCGCGAGAAAGGCCAGAAACGGAAGTCTGAACGACCGGGTGAATGTGCCCTGGGTCATTATCCGAACCGAAGGCGCATCAAGGACCGAAGCTCCCCGAGGAGCTCCCTCGAAATGGACTCAATATTCTGATTCTCCTTGTATGTGGGAATGCATATCAGGACATCGTCTTCGGATATTGAATTTTCCATGGTCGAATCGATGACAGCCCCCCGGAGAGACAACGCTCCCGATCGCAGTCGATTGTAATGTATAGTCTCAAGCAATGGGCGATCATCCAAACGAAAACCCAGGTATCGATCCAGCCAGGGTTCAAACCTTGATTCTTCGTTTCGGGCTTGCTGCCACCGCCGTCATTGGGTGGAAGGGCGCGTCGCAGGTATGGGAGGCCGGGAATACCGTTTCCAACAAAGCGTCCCTGATCCTGATGTTGGTGACGTGTCTGGCGTCTTTCGTCCTCCTCATTCTTGCGGCCCTCCGCCGTCCGCCCGCCGGCGCCGCTCTCTTGATCCCGGTGGCGCTGTTGTTTGTCTTTCTGGACTTTTCCCAGACGCATTCAGTGCACCAGTTTACGAAAGGCACACTTGTCACAACCGACGTTCTCGTCTACGACGACTACGCGGCCCGGTTGATTCTCGAAGGGGAAAACCCCTACCTCCATGACCTGAGGCCGGGGCATGAGGTTTTTCGAGCAAATCTGGAATACTCCACACCACTGCTTGACGCGGGTTTGGCGAGCCAGTTGGTCTATCCAGCACTTGCCCCGCTTCTTTTTGTTCCTTTTCAGTTTCTTGGGCTCTCGACGCAGGCGGTTTTCCCGCTGTTCTTTCTGCTGACGGCGGCAGTCCTATTCTGGGCTTCGCCCGAAGAATTCCGCCCCATCGTTCTGCTGCCATTGTTCGCCGAGCAACGCTACCTCCAGTACTCCTTCGGCGGAGTCAGCGACGTCGTATGGGCGTTTCTGCTTCTCCTGGTGATCGTGACCTGGGAGCGCCCGTTTCAACGCGGCCTGTGGTATGGACTTGCATGCGCCTAC
>CBDTUG010000468.1:0-2211 GCA_965363555.1 uncultured Thermoanaerobaculia bacterium | reverse complement strand
CGCTGCAGGCCATCACAATCTTAAGAACTACGCGGCCTTGTTACTGGAAGACCCTGCCTATCAGCGTGAGACATACCACCGCCCAGGAAAACGTTCGACACGATCTCTGGGCCCCTTTGACTGTATCCACGCTCCATGCATCTCGTCATGCGGCATCGAACAGGATGTGCCCGAATACCTGCGGCAAGTAGCCGCCGGAAACGCTGCGCAGGCCGCCGAGGTCATTCGGCGAGACAATCCTCTGCCGGTGATTCTCGGACGCACCTGTCACCACCCATGCGAGACCGACTGTCTACGCACCCACTACGACGAACCGTTGGCGATTCGTGATATCAAGCGTTTTGCGATGGAACGCGCCGGTGTGGCCGTCAAACCGTGTGCCCCTTTGACCGTTCCGTCTGTAGCCATCATTGGCGGAGGGCCGTGTGGCCTGGCGTCGGCTTGGGAACTTCGCCGGGCCGGAGTTCCGGTCACGGTGTTTGAGGCCGACGAGGCCGCCGGCGGCATGGTGACGGCAACGATTCCTGTTTACCGGGCAGCCGATGACGCCGTGCAACTGGACATCCATGCTCTTCGCGAGGCCGGGGTCGTCATTCGTTATGGTCAAAAATTCGGAGACACCTTTCACTTTTCCGATCTCCAAGCCGAGGGATTTCGGTCTGTTGTGTTGGCGGCAGGTGCGCCCCGAGGACGTGCGCTTGGTATGGACGGAGATGACGCCAATGGCGTCTGGGACGGTCTTCAATTCTTGCGCAAGGCCCGTCGAGACACACCGCCCTCCTTGGGACGCAGGGTCGGCATCATCGGTGCCGGGGACGTTGCCATGGACTGTGCGCGGACCGCCGTGCGTCTCGGCGCCAAGGTGTCGGTGATCTATCGCCGTCAGGCAGCCCACAGCCCTGCCCATCCAGAGGAAATGCGGGCCATTCGTGAAGAAGGTATCGAATTTCTCGAGTTGTTGTCTCCTGCAGCAGTGGAACTCAAAGAGAATAGAATGACGGCACTCCGCTGCCAGGTGATGCGCCCCGGTTCGCCGGGAGCCGACGGCCGGCCACGGCCTGAAGCTGTCGGTGGGGAATTCGTCACAATCGAGCTTGATGCTTTGGTTGTCGCCATTGGCCAGGACACCGATCCGGCCACATTGGCCGTTGACGGTCTCGAAATCACTCGTGGTGGTTGGATCAAGGCCGACGAAGAAACCGGACGAACGACTGTAGACGGCGTTTGGGCCGGAGGTGACGTCGTTCGAGGACCGTCATCAATCGTTACCGCGGCAGGCGACGGGCGTCGAATCGCCCAAGATATCTTGGCTGAATTCGCCATTTCAGAGGCCGAAAGCAGAGAATACATGTCCTCTGATCTCGATACCAGAGACCTCATCACCTTGATGGAACGGAGGGCGGAGCGAGTCAAACGAATCGCCACACCTGAACTGCCGCCGAGTCAAAGGGAAGGGTTCGCCGAGGTCACCCTGACCTTCACAGAATCCGATGCTCGCTGCGAGGCCTCACGGTGTTTGGATTGTGATGTCGTGTGTTCGACCTGCGTCACTGTCTGTCCCAATAGGGCATTTCTGACCTACGAAGTAGACCCCTTCGCCGTCAACTGGCCCCAATCTCTCAACGGTTCCGAAACAACCAAATTGACAATCGACCAGGCCTACCAGGTCGCTGTCATCAACGATTGGTGCAACGCCTGCGGCAATTGCACGGAATTCTGCCCCACCGCAGGCAATCCGGATGAAGACAAACCGCGATTGGTGTTGCATGCCCAGGCGTTCGAGACATTTTCCGACAATGCCTTTCATCCGAGACGGAACCAGGGATCACTCGAACTGCTCGCACGCGACGGCGGAACGGTCCACAGCCTCCTGTGGGGAGACGATCTTCGCTATGTCGGACCGCGGTTCCGGGCGACGCTTGATCCAACGAATGCGACGATCAAATCTGTCGAGCCAAATGGCGCTCTGGCAGACGGCGACACCCTCGACTGGTCCATCTGCGTAGCACTTTTGACCCTCGGGCGGGGCCTCCTGAACTCGGCCCCGGGCCTGGTGGCTGCGGCAATGTCTGATGTTGGCCCTGCCTGCTGACGCACAACTGAAACAGCCAACGCCAAAGCCCAATCTCAAGCGCGCCCAAGACGCCAAATCGGGACGTGCCGGGTGCGCCCTCTCTTCACCGGGCAGAACCCCCAACTGAGCCGTCGATG
>CBDTUG010000467.1:0-2213 GCA_965363555.1 uncultured Thermoanaerobaculia bacterium | reverse complement strand
CAGCGGGGTGGAGGGCCGCCAAGAGGTGGTAGAGACTTTAGACGCAGTACACTAGGGTGGAGACAGGGGTCCACCCCTACAATTCACTGGATATCTGTGGCAACAGACGAGGTTTTCAGGCGACCGCGCCGTTTTCTCTTCGACTCTTCGACCTTATTTGGCGTACATCCCGTCGATCAGGTCCTGATGGTCCTGCTCGACGACGCGGCGTTTGACCTTCATCGTCGGGGTCAGGTGGCCACTCTCGATTGACAGCATCAGCGGGAGAACGGTGAATTTTCCAACCTGCTCGTAGCGAGCGAGGTTTTCATTGGTTTTGGAGATAACACCTTCGAACAGAGCCACGACCTCGGGCAATCGGGACAACTCTTCGGTTGTTTCACCTTGCAGCCCCTGTCGCTTGGCCCAGGAGGCCAACTCCTCCTCGTTGGGCGAGATCAGAGCCACCATGAAGGGTTTTTTGTCGCCGATCAGCACGACGTTGTCGACGAAAATTGACTTCTTGATTTGGTTTTCGATCGGCTGGGGCGCTATATTCTTGCCGCCCGCGTTGACGATCAGGTCCTTTTTTCTATCAGTGATGCGAATGAAACCGTCGTCGTCGATCTCAGCAATGTCGCCGGTCAAGAAGAATCCGTCTTCGTCAAAGACCTCGGCGGTCTTGTCGGGCAGATTCCAATAGCCGGTCATGACGGAGGGACCCCGGACGCAGAGTTCGCCGTCGTCGGCGACCTTGACTTCGACGTTGTCAATCGCCTTGCCGACAGTTCCCAGGCGGGTCATATTGGCAGTGGCGCCGTTGACGGCGATCACGGGTGATGTCTCGGTCAGGCCATAACCTTCTATGACCCAGATACCTATGGAGTGCAGAAATTCTCCGACGAACTGTGGTAGCGGAGCGCCGCCCGAAACGCAGAGTCGGACCTTGCCACCCATGCCCTCTCGAACCTTGGAGAGCACCAATTTTTCCGCCAATTTGTAGCCAAGGCCTCCGGGTTCACGGCCGGCCAGTCTCTCGGGATAGGCCTTCTTCCCCTGGTTGAGGGCCCAGTTGAATAGGGCCTGGCGAATTGCGGGCGCCTCGGCGACCTTGCCCTGGATCTTGTCGTGGATCTTTTCGAACAACCGCGGCACGCTGGCAAAGACCGTCGGTTTGATTTCCGCCAACAAGTCCGCAACATGATGTACTGAACAATAGCCCTTGGTGACCCCGACGTACATATAGAGATAGCTCAACATCCGTTCAAAGACGTGGCACAAGGGCAGGAACTCAAGGGCAAAATCCTCCTCTGAGTTAATCAGGGCTCGAGTCGCCGATGGAATGACGTTTTGCACCAGATTTTCGTGCGTCAGTTCAACGCCCTTGGGATTGCCGGTGGTGCCCGATGTGTAAATCAACGTCAGGGTGTCTTCTGGTTTGACCTTTTTGGCTCGTTCCCAAAAGAGGTCGCCTGCATCTTCGGAGTCGCCGCTGTCGATCACCGCATCGAGGCTCAAGACATCCTCGGCCGTTTCCCCTTCAATCTGGATCAGGGTTTTCAGGTCGGGGCACCGGTCCTTGATTTCCAGGAATTTAGCCATCTGTTCGGCATTCTCCGCGATGGCGATCATCGAACCGGAATCCTGTGCCTGGTAGGCGATTTGATCGGCGGTCAATGTTCCGTAGATCGGAACATCGATGGCGCCATGGGCGACTGTCGCAAGGTCAACCATGTGCCACTCGGGCCGGTTGTCCATCAGCATCATCAGGCGGTCACCGTGCTTGAGGCCCAGCTTCTCGAGTCCTACTGAGAGGAACGACGTTCGTTCAAAGAATTCTTCGGTCGAAAAGATGCGCTTGCCACCTGGAAAATAATGGAAATAGTGCTCTTTGCGAGGCTTTTCGGTTTCGAGGCGGTAAATATCGAGAACGTTCTTGACGGTCATCCGGGAGCTCCTTCGTGAAATTCACACGGTACGATTCCCTGGCAGAGCATCTTCAAGAGGGGCCCCTGATATTGAGTGAGATCGCCGGGCTCATCCGCCAAAAGCCACCGGTTGACCAACTCATCGACCGCGCCGAATATCACGTTTGTGGCCAATCCGGTGTTGACGTCTTTCCGGAATCTTCCCGAATCCTGGCCCTCCTTGACAATGTCGTTCAGGAGGCTCAAATACTCGCCGAGTTTACCACGGGAGAGGAGCCGCATGAATTTCCTGGAATGGCGTGTCTC
>CBDTUG010000466.1:0-2237 GCA_965363555.1 uncultured Thermoanaerobaculia bacterium | reverse complement strand
CCGGGTTTTGAACTGCAGTCTGCTGGGGAGGGGACTCCACGGACGATCCCGAAGGCGGCGCCAGGGACACCGCAGGCGGAACAGTCTGGCGCTCGGCAATAACGTATCCCAGAACCAGTCCAATCATCAGTCCACCAACAAACATCAACCAGGGATTCTTGGTCATTTCACTCTCCGTCATGAATTCCGGTGATCCGGAACTCGAAGGGCGGAGAATATCACCTCACTTGAGCAATGCTCAACAGTTTGAACGGACAATTCCGAAAAAACGTGTGTACACTGCCCAGCCTCCCAGCATTATCGCCCTTCTTCGTCCAACTTGGCCGCCACCCATCCCCCGGCCGACGGCATCCCGGTAGCCAACTGCGTAGCCTCCCATTTGCCTTCAAGGCGGATATTGTCACCCTCCACCCGCAGGGCACCATAAAAGATCGCCACGAAGCCCATCTGGGAATCGATCCTCTCCATCCGCACGCGCTTACCGACCAGGGTCCCGCGCATCGACCCCGTCCATCCACCGTCCAGATCGTAGGTGCCTTGGATCAACGTCCCGTCAAGCACCAGGGTCATGAGGCCAGTGTGGCCACCGGGCTCCACGATCATTTCCCACCCACCAGAAATCAAATCACGATCCCTGTCACTGCCACCAGTCAGGCGGCGAAGCTCAGCCCGCGTCGCCGCCATCAAGCTCTCCCTGACGATCGTCGACTGACGCAACTGCTGCATTTCCAAGAGGTCCATCAGGAGTTGTCCCTCCGCCAAACGAATGTCCTCGTCACGGCGACGGAGGCTTTCGGTGGTCTCACCCTCGACCTGTGCGTGCAGGAAGTCCGCCGAGCCCCGCCGAACCCGGGTCAAAGCATCGGCGAATTTGATTTCTACCCGCTGCAACTGCGCCAGCTCTTCATCCTGGAGAGTGCGTTGCATCTCCAGATCATGCTGCAAGACTTTGACCACCGGTGTCGAGGCGAATCCGACACCGACTGAGGCCAGGAGACCAAACAGGAAAACTGCCAGGGGCTTCAGGTTGCAGGATGTAGGTTTCAGGAAGAACAATGCACTCCGAAACCTGTGGCCTGAAACCTGTGACCTGAGGCTTGTGACCTGAGACTCGACGCCCAGACAATTGCTCCGAGATTTCAAAGATGTTGCAGCATCAGTGACTAATCGTTTCATCACGCCTCCTGGGATCATGGGCTCGTTGCCGCCCCTTTTTCGAATCGCGCAACCACGGCCGTGCCGACCAGGTCACTCCATACATTGGTCGCCGTCCTCAACATATCCAAGACACGATCAACGGCGATGATCGTTGCAATTCCAGCCAGCGGTAAGCCGACCGCCTCCAAGACAACAACCAGCATGACCAGCCCCGCCATCGGAATGCCCGCTGCACCGACCGAAGCCAATAGCGCCGTCAAGAGCACAACCGCCTGTTGCCCCAAACCGAGGTCGATGCCATACATCTGGGCGATCGTCAAAGCCGCGACCGCTTCATAGAGTGCTGTTCCGTCCATGTTGACCGTCGCCCCGAGGGGCAACACAAAACTGGCAACACCCTTGTCGACTCCGGCCCGATGTTCGGCGCACTCCATCGTTAAAGGCAGGGTTGCTGAAGACGAAGCGGTGGAAAAGGCCGTCGCCAGGGCGGGGGATCCCGCTTTGAAATAGGTGAACGGCGACCTTCGGCCAACGAAGAACAGGATAAGAGGCAGGGTCACCAGGGCATGAAATCCCAGGCCGAACCCTACCGTCAAGAAATAGAGGCCGAGTTCAGAGAAAATAGCCACACCGGAACGGGCGACCTCCCGGGCCAACAGTGCGAAGATGCCGATCGGCGCCAGTTTGACCACACCAAGGGTCAGGGCTTGAATGACTTGCAACGTGCCTCTCACTACCCGGAGTACGGCCGCCGGGCCCTCACCGTTCATCTGCGACAAGAAGAGACCGAACAGCAGGGCAAAGGTAATCACCGGCAGAACCTGTCCCTCAGCCATCGCGCCGATGATATTGTCCGGCACCATTCTGATCAAAAACTCTGGCAGGCTCTGGCCGGTCGTGGCAAAGCCCTCCGGGAGAGCTGAGGTTCCGGCCAATTCCAAGCCCTGCCCCGGACGGATGATATTGACCGCAGTCATGCCGACGATGATCGCCGCCGCCGTCGAAAAGGTGTAGTAGATCATGGTGCGCACACCGACCCGGCCGACGCTCCGAGCGTCCCCAAGACCGGCCACCCCGTC
>CBDTUG010000465.1:0-2273 GCA_965363555.1 uncultured Thermoanaerobaculia bacterium | reverse complement strand
GCTCACGACCCCGTCGGGACTCTCCTCAGTGTTTTTCTCTGTGTCCTCTGTGTCTCTGTGTTAATTCTTTTCCGCAGCGTTCTGCCTCATTTATCGAGAGGGTTCGAGCTGGTTCATTTTTCCTGTTCCTTCGCCGGCAACGACCGGCTGAGCACGATGTAGCCGATGATGCCCGAGATCAGCGAGGCGGCAAGAATGCCCACCTTCGACTCGGCCACCAGAAGAGGATCGACAAAGGCCAGCTCGGTGACGAAGAGGGACATCGTGAAACCGATGCCGGCCAGGCAGCCGGCGCCGATGATCTGCCCCCAGTTCACGCCTTCGGGCAGCGCTCCCCTGCCACTGCGCACGACGATCCACGCCAGCAGGCCGACTCCGACCGGCTTGCCCACGATCAAACCGAGCATGATGCCCATGCTGATGGGGTTGGAAATCGTATCGAGGATTCGATCGTCGAAGTGCACGCCGGCGTTGGCCAGGGCGAAGAGCGGCAGCACCAGCCACACCTGAATTGGGTGCAGGTAGTGTTCCATGGCAAGGCCAGCAGGAAGCGCCTTGCCGGCCATGGTGTGCATGCACTCAACGGAGTCGAGCTGGTTTTGATCGTGCAGGATGCTGTCATCGGACAGCTCCATGCTCTCGATCAGATCCGCCTGCTCGCGAGATCGTTTGACGAAGTCCCCGAGTCCGACACGCGGACGCACCGGGATGACCATGGCCACCAGGATGCCGGCTACAGTGGCGTGCACCCCAGAGGTGAAGACCGCGATCCAGATGGCGAAGACTAAGACCTGCAGGAAGGCCAGGCGTTTGAAGCCCCAGCGCACCAGGAAGAACAGTATGACCAGTAGGATACCCGCCACTCCAAGAGCACCAAAGCGGATCTTTTCGGTATAGAAGATGGCGATCACCATGACCGCGCCGAGGTCGTCGGCGATAGCCAGCGCGGTCAAGAAGACCTTGAGCCCGATGGGCGCCCTGGTTCCGAAGACTGCCAGAACACCGAGGGCGAAGGCGATGTCGGTGGCCATCGGAACGCCCCAGCCGGGCGCGCCTTCACCACCAGCGTTGAGCATGGCATACATCGCCGCCGGTACTACCATGCCGCCGACCGCGGCGGCCACCGGCAATATCGCCTTGTCGAAGGACGACAAATGGCCGACCACCAACTCGCGCTTGATCTCAAGGCCGACCACGAAGAAGAAGAGCACCATCAAACCGTCGTTGATCCAGTGATGCAATGACAACTTGAAGGCCTCGTTGCCCCACGTAAAGCCGAACTTGATGTGCAGCAGGTGATCGTAAGAGCCTTGCCACGGCGAGTTCGCCCAGATCAAGGCGATGACGGTGCACGAGAGCAGCAAGATGCTGCCCGCAACCTGGGAGTGAACGAACCACTCGAAGTAGCCGCGAAATCCGGTCTGTGAGTGTTGGTTTTCCATGCTGTTGTATCCCTCACAATCTTTGTGGAACGATGATATCGAATCTTCGGACATCATCAACCGTGGTGTTCTCCACCAGCCTGCAACACTCCGAAAATACAAGGCTGACAGCACGAAAAGTGAAGGAGGCTGCTATCATCGCATTCTTGCGACACTGAGCTATTCCAACCAATTTGTCGGGGAGTGCCCGACTGAGCGGAAAATGGCCTAAATCAAATTCACTGGGGACACATCACGAAGCGTCGCCTACAGTGTCCCGGGCAAGAAACGGTAATTCTTATGAAAACTATTCAATAAAGGAATCAAACATGACAAAAACTCTCCAAGCGCTGTGCGTGACGACCCTGCTGCTCCTACCTTCGGCGGTTATGGCCGGTGGTTTCGAGCTGACGCCGTTTATGGGCTATCAGTTCGGCGGTGACGTCACGACCTTTTACCAGGGCAGCTACCACGACGTGGATGTCAAAAGCAGCGAGAACTTCGGATTGATGGTCAACATCGACCTTGCCGACACGGTCCAGCTCGAGCTTCTCTACAACACCCAGGATACCGGGGCCAATGCGAGTAGATTCGACGACACCCTCGGGCTGACGATCGACTATTGGCAAGTCAGCGGGCTTTGGAGTTTCAACCCGTACGAACAGTTCAATCCCTACTTTGTCGTTGGACTCGGCGCCACCTCGCTACGGCCGGACGGGTTCTCCAGTGAAACAAAATTCTCAGGAAATATAGGCGGCGGCGTCAAAATCCGATTCAGCGACGCTATCGGGCTGCGGTTCGAGGGCCGACTCTACGGTACCTATATCAACAGCGGGACGGCTTATTGTGACC
>CBDTUG010000464.1:0-2277 GCA_965363555.1 uncultured Thermoanaerobaculia bacterium | reverse complement strand
CCCATGACGATGAGGGTCATCCCTTTTTCAAGGACAAGTTGCGGCGAGGGTCCTGATGGTTTCGAGGAAGAGCTCCTGATTTTGTCTGAGAGCTTGGCGCAGCCGCCGAACAAGGGCCTCGATATTGCCTGCCATGTTGTTGAAGTTGCTGGCCAGATGGGCAAGTTCGGCAAGGCCGGTGACCGGCGCTCGGACCGTCAGGTTGCCCTTGGCGATCTCGGACGAGACCTGGTCGAGTTTCTGAATTGGGCCGATCAGCCGCTGGGCAAGAAAGAAACCGAGCCCCAGCGCCAACAGGCCGGCAACGGCAGTGACGATGACGGTGCGAACGAGCATGACTCGAACAGGACGGAATGCGTCAAAACTGGATCGTTCGACTAGCACACCCCAACCGTTCAAGCCGATCGGGGCAACGGAGCCCACCAAAGAGTCGTCTCCCCCGGGATCTTGGTAGATCCGAGTCAACCTGACCGGTGAGCGCCGGAAATCAGAGACCAGCGGCGACGCGGCAATCGCCTGGCCTCGGTGGGAAGAGTCCGAGCTGGCGATGATCTGCAGATCCTGGTCGAATAAGGCCGAGTATTGTCCGCCGGAAGTGCTTTCCCGCATTCGATCCTCGATAGGTCCGAGGCTGAAAACGGCTGTCAGGCTGCCCCAAATCTCGCCGTCGGAATTTTCGAGCGGGGCGCCCATGACTGAGACTGAAGGGAAGTTGCTGGGAAGGTCGGTTCTCACTGTGGTTGTTGAAGTTCCCTCCAGGGCCTGGCGATGGGCCTCTCCGAGGGTCGTTGATAGCGTAGACGCCGCATCATCACCCAATTGGGGATCCCGAACGAACGCGCCCTCGCCTTGATTGTCGGCGATCTGCAGGTACAGGAAAGCCCTCTGGGAATTGGCGGCTGTTTCAGTCAGTAGCTCGGTCTGGACCTCGGCTTCGGCAATTGGGATCACCTTGAGCGTCCTGGTGATCAGGTCCAGGCGGCTTGTGACACCCGAAAGGTACATCGTGGCCTCGCTGGCCAGGTTGACCGCCTGGCGGGTCAGTACCTTTCGCTCCTTGGTCGTCAGGACCTCCCGGTTATATCTGGCAAGGTCAAACCCGACCAAGGCCACGGGAACCACTGTCACCAGCAGCAGGGTTGCGGCGATGGGGTAGGTCAAACTGGAGTTAAAACGTGCCAACAACTTCATCGGAACACTGGCATTATAACCTTAACGCCCGCTCGTGAACCGGGGATCATCGGCGAGTGCCTCGAACTCTTCCTCGGTTGCAAAGGAGGACTCGTCTTCGTTGCCGCAGGTTTGACACAAAGCCTCGGTCACCTTTCCGTCCTTCCAGTCGAAAACATAGCTGGGAGTTTCACATTCAAGACAGATTAGATAATCCGGCGTAGACATGTATGCAGTGTATCAATCCGGAGAGGCAGAGCCAATACAATTTAGGTGACCGCCCCCGCCGGGAATATGTTTCAGGTTGCAGGCAACTATTTCAGGAAACGCAGTGTGTTTTGCGATTTGAGACCTGAGACCTGAGGCTCTGCTTCGACGTTCGAAGCTTAATGGGGATGAGTTACTTAGACAGATGAAGCAGCTCCGCGATTTCCTTCCGGTCGATGCTCCGAATGACGTTTTCCGTCGGTGCAACGACCTCCTCGAAGAGTGCGATCTTTCGACGAATCAGTTTGTCGATCCGCTCTTCGATGGTATCTCGAGTAATCAATTTGAATACCTGAACGAATCGTTTCTGGCCCATGCGGTGGATGCGGTCGGTTGCCTGGTTCTCTTTGGCGGGGTTCCACCAACGATCGTAGTGGATAACGACCGAAGCGCCGGTCAGGTCGATCCCGACTCCGCCGGCGAGAAGGCTGGCCAGCAAGACCCGCTCGTGCTGTCCAGAATTGAAACGCCTGATGATACGCCCGCGGTCCCGGGTCGAACCAGTCAGCATCAGGTGCCCAACATCCTGAGCGGCCAGGTGCGTTGACAGGAGATCCAGCATCCTGACGTACTGAGAAAAGACGACGATTTCCTGTCCGCTTTCCAGGGCTTCATTCAGGATTTCGTCAAAGACCTCGAGTTTTCCCGAGGAACCGCTTTCGAGGTTTGGGGTGTCACTGCCGAGGGCGGAGTGGTCGCATACCTGCTTCAATCGAGTCATCAACGCAAATATATGAATGAAGGGGATACCCTGGTCGGCGTCATCAAGCATGGCAGCGATGTCGGAAATAGCCCCCGAATGAATCGATGAATAAATCCGTTTTTGTTGCGGTGATGACT
>CBDTUG010000463.1:0-2296 GCA_965363555.1 uncultured Thermoanaerobaculia bacterium | reverse complement strand
TAGATCATTAGATTTTTTCCTTCGTAAAGAAAGGCTTGGCATTGACTCCCTTGATAATCCTCATGGTCGGCTCTTTGGTGATTACAATCCTGATTTTGGTGCTTGCCATCGTCACCTCAACCTCCAATGGAACCGATTGGGTGTTGGGTGTCTGGAAAACCTTAAAAAGAGAAAAACTTTACCGTAAGCCGGAAAACTCGAAAAATTCCAACAATTCCAACAACCAAGAATAGCCGTTACATTGTATTCCTCCATATGAGGGGGATATTGAGGTTCTTTTCCTTATCTTATGCCTATTGCCCCCAAATTCTATCTTGATTATCATATTCAAACCTTCTCGTCCTCAAAACTCTACTTATATCAGTCAGGACCCTCATGATCGGCAATACCATCGGCCGCTACGAAATCACCGCCCTGCTAGGCAAAGGCGGCATGGGCGAGGTGTACCGCGCTGTCGATACCTCACTGAACCGCGAGGTCGCCGTCAAGGTCTTGCCTTCGGCCTTTAGCCACGATCCCGAACGCGTGGCCCGCTTCGAACGTGAGGCCACCACCCTGGCCAAACTGCAGCATACCAACATCGCCACCATCTATGGTTTCGAGCAGGACGATGACCAACGCTTTTTGGTCATGGAACTGGTTGAGGGTGAAGACCTTTCTGAGCGCCTCGACCGTGGCCCCATCCCACCAGAAGAGGCCATGGCCCTAGCGGCCCAGATCGCCGAAGGCCTCGAAGTCGCCCACAACATGGGCATTGTGCACCGGGACCTGAAACCGGCCAACCTCAAGATCACGCCCACCGGCGACGTCAAAATTCTCGACTTCGGGCTCGCCCGCGCCTTTGCCGAGGAAGCCGATGGCGATAGCACCATGGAAAGCGGTACCTCGCCCACCCTCACGGCGGCCATGACCCAGATCGGTGCGATCCTGGGCACAGCGGCCTACATGAGCCCCGAACAGGCCCGTGGCAAGTCCATCGACAAACAGGCCGACCTCTGGTCCTTCGGCGTCGTCCTCTACGAGATGCTCACCGCCGATCGTTTGTTCGGCGGTGAGACCGTATCGGATTCCATTGGGGCCATTCTTCATCGCGACCCCGACCTTAGCCAACTACCGGAAGTACCGCCCCAGATCCATACCTTGTTGCGGCGCTGTCTCGCCCGTGACAAACGCCAACGCCTGCGCGACATCGGCGACGCGCGCCTCGACCTCGAAGACGCAATCGCCATCCGTAGTAGCGCCAAAAAAAGCGGGGGCAACAGGCTTCGGCATGCGCCCTGGTTGGTGGCGACCGCTCTCGCCGTTCTGGTCGGCGTCACGGGCTGGCTGGAGCTGACGCGCAGTCCGGTGACGGCTCACCACCTGGCCACCCTGGGTCTGCCCCGGGATGAAGCGGTGGACCTCGGAATCCACAACGCCTGGCCTAGGCTTCAATTTTCGCCCGACGGCAAACAGGTGGTCTACCTGGGTGGCGACGACTTTCAGCTCTTCCGGCGCGATGTCGATTCGTTCGATTCCGAGGTGATCCCCGGGATTGACGACGTTGCGTTGTTCACGTTCTCACCCGATGGCCTCTGGATTGCTTATACCGCCAAGTCCAAGCTTTGGAAAGTTGCCCTCAGCGGCGGCGCACCCATCGAGATCTGCGACATCCAGGAGGGCCCGGGCCTCACCTGGGGCAACGACGAAATCTACTTTTCGCAGAGTAACGGTGGCCGATTGTGGAGTGTGCCTGTGGCCGGTGGCCAACCTCGGCCAATCTCCACTCTCAACGACGAACGCGAAGAAACCAGTCACCGCTGGCCCCATGTGCTGCCAGACGGGCGCCACCTGTTGATCACGATCAAAACTGCCCGTATCACCAGTTTTGACGACGCCATGATCGGTCTGCTATCCCTCGTGACCGGCGAGGTGCAGGTCCTCATTCAGGGAGGTTTCTCGGCGCAATATCTGCCGACTGGCCACATCATCTACGGCCGCGACGAACAAATTTTGGCTGTGCCTTTCGATCTCGCATCACTGACAGTCCAGGGTACGCCAGTCTCGGTTCTCGATGAAATCGACACCGTCGACGTCAACGGCTGCGCCCAATATTCCCTCAGCGCGAACGGTGATCTGGCCTACCTCTCGGCCGGCGAGGACCAGGCCGAACTCGAACTGGTCTGGATGAATATCTCGGGTAAGAGCCGCCGCCTGGACATCGGCAACCCCTACAGTTTTCAGCACGTTTTTCGGCACGATGGTCAAAAACTAGCGACCATGATTCCAGGCGCCAACGACAAGATTTACGTCTACG
>CBDTUG010000462.1:0-2318 GCA_965363555.1 uncultured Thermoanaerobaculia bacterium | reverse complement strand
CTGGCATGCCTGACCTCAGGGCTGGTCAACGTCATGATCCCGGCAACAGCGACGGAGGCGGACGTCGCCTACATCCTCAACCATGCGAAGGTCACGACAGTCATTGTCTCGTCAAGAGACCTGACCCAGAGAGTTATGGTTCTTCGTGACCAGGCCCCGGGAGTTCGACGTATCGTTTCCTTGGACGGCGTCACTGATGCCCAGCGCCACATGATACCTCTCGAAGCGGTTTTGGAGTCCGCATCTTCAACCCCGCGGGCGGAACTGGAACGCCGACGGTCGGCCATTGGAATCGACGACCGCGTTTCCGTGATGTATACCTCCGGAACCACGGGGACCCCCAAAGGCATCTGTTTCACCCACCGAAATATTGTCTGCAAAAGATTCCACCGGGCGCTGGCCTTGCCTGAAATCGGCGAGGGCGACAGGTTCCTGAGTTATCTGCCTCTGTTCCATACCTTCGGCCGGTTTCTCGAGATGTGCGGCTGCATTTTCTGGGGGGCAACCTATATTTTTGCCGAGAACCCCTCAGTCGAAAACCTGATCCTCCAGATGCAGGAATTCGAGCCGTCGGTCTTCATTTCGATTCCGATGAAGTGGATGCAGCTGTATGACACCGTCAGGGCCGAAGTCGACCTCGACGGCGCCGACGATGGTGTCATCCTCGGCGCCGTCAGACGTCTGACCGGAGGCAATCTGCGTTGGGGCCTCTCTGCAGCGGGATATCTTGACCCGGACATTTTCCGGTTCTTCCAGCGCTATGGCGTGGAGTTGATGAGCGGCTTTGGAATGACCGAGGGCACCGGCGGTATGACGATGACTCCGCCGGGATTCTATAGGGAGGATTCCCTGGGGCCCGCCCTGCCAGGCATCGAGATCGCCCTGGCCGATGATGGAGAACTCCTGGTCAAAGGGCCCTACATCATGGAAGGCTACCTCGATCCTCCCGAGGGCGTTGAGAGCTTCGATGCGGACGGATGGTTTCATACCGGTGATCTGATGGAAATGTCGGACGACGGTTTCATTCGCATCATTGACCGGAAGAAGGAAATCTACAAGAACGTCAAGGGGCAGACGGTCGCCCCTCAGAAGATCGAAAACCTTTTCCGGGATTTCGATTCGGTCAGCCGGGTGTTCCTCGTCGGCGACCACCGGCCCTACAATACGGCCCTGATCTACCCCAACCTCGCTTTTGAAGAGGTCAACCTTCGAGAATTGTCGATTGAGGACCTCAGAGGGCATTTTCGCTCACTGGTGATCACCGCCAACACGTTCCTGTCACCCTTCGAGCGGATCGTCGATTTTGCGGTCATCAACCGTGACTTTGATGCTTCCGCCGGCGAGCTGACACCCAAAAACACCTTCAGGCGCAAGACAATTGAACGAAATTTCACCGATGTCATTCGAACGCTCTACCAGCGGACAACCCTCTCGGTCGGCGGCGTCGATGTTACTGTGCCCAACTGGGTCTTTCAGGCCCTGGGCGTCACGGCACAAGACCTCAGAGTTGAGGGTGACACCCTGAATTTCACCGACTCCAATGCAGCGCTGGAAATTCACCGCGTCTCGGATGAATACATTCGGGTCGGACCCGTGCTCTACCAGGCCAGCAGCGAGAAGCCGCTCAACCTGGGTTCTCTACTCTCGGCACCCCGGCTCTGGCTGGGCAACGAGGCCCTCGTAGCGTTCGCTCCACTGGAACCCGAGCAACGCGCATTCAAGCGACGCAGACGTCTCCACATCTTCTGGGGCAAAAGGCTGGAGTCGTACATCCCCTCAACCGACGACCGCCAGCATCTCGATGCCCTGCTGCGCTCCAACGACCCGGACTTGATGGATCTCCATCGAATAGCCCTGGTGGTCGAGTCGTCGAATGCCGCTGAATCAGTCACCGCACTCAGAACCTTCGAACATATGTTGGAAACCTCGGATCCGGACGTTGTCGAGGAGAGCCTCAGGCTCTTGAGGAGAGCCTCACAAAACCCGTCCAAACCGGTGATTCGACGAGCATTCCAGGTCCTGGCCGCCCACGAACGAGGCCCGGGCTATCGGGCGATGGTCAGCCGTTTTCTCGATGTGCTTCCGGATCTCTTAGACAGGGACACCATCGGACTGTTGGCCGAGCGAACCCTGAATAAAGACCAACTGGACGCCTTCTTCACCGAGACCGAAAGCCGCTGGGCCTCTTTCGAAGATCCCAGACAAATAGAGGTTGCCGGTTCCTTGCTGACCTTTCTGGCGGAGTACGGCGCCCATCACCCGACCAGCTACAGACGGATCCGAGCCTTCGTCACCCGCGCCGCGTTGACCGCCGCCGA
>CBDTUG010000461.1:0-2332 GCA_965363555.1 uncultured Thermoanaerobaculia bacterium | reverse complement strand
AGACCCCGGTGTCATCCTGGTACAGAAGGTGTTGGGTGGTGAGGTGATTTCGGCAGCGCCTGATGGAGATCCCAATTAGAAACTCCCACTCAAACAACTTCGAATATTCGAGGCAAAGTCACAAGTCTCAGGTCGCAGGTTTCAAATTGCAGACGACGTCGTGTTTCCTGAAACCTGCTGCCTGCAACCTGAAATGCTTTACCCGGCGGGCAGGTCAGTCAGTGATTTTCCCGGGACAGGCTGTCAGGGTGTCTGGCCAGAAAGCGCAGTCGTAAGATCTTCCTGCAGATCGTGGTGAAGGACGGTCCGGGAGATCTGAATTCTTTGTGCGGCCGTGTCGAACGCATCCTGACAGGAGTCCTCCGGCTCCAACTCCAGGGTCATCCGGTCCAGGCACTGTCCGCCCCCCAAGGTGCCGTCACCCTGCAAGAAGACATTGGCTACATCGGTCCAACAACCGAATTCTCCAATCACCGGCTCATTCCCCGGTGAACCCAACAGGTTCCGGCCCATCCAGGCCAAAGGCGCCGGGTCAATCCCCAGAAGAGCGGCAACGGTCGGCGCAACGTCGATGTGGCCTGACGGTCTCTCGATCGTCCCTTTGAGGCCGAGACGATCAGGCGCCAGGAGTACCAGGGGAACTCGTTGGCTGTCGTACCAGCCGGACTGGTCGTCGCTGACGCCCATTAGGGCGGCCACCTCGGCAGTCCATTCGAAGCCCGCGTCATGGTCGCCCCAAACGACAATGATCGTATTTTCGGCCAGGCCGGCTGCATGGACGGCGGATTCCAGGTCGCCCAAGGCCGCGTCGAGTAGGTGCATGGTGTGCAGGTATTCGCCAACCGGGCTGCCCTCCCAATCCCCAATGTTCAACACCTCAAGGTGATCGGGGAAACCCTCATAGGGGTGGTGAAGGGACAAGGTGATCATCCAGGCACAGAAGGGGTTCGGCAGGTCCGCGAGACGAACACCCATCTGCTGCAGGAAGCTTCTGTCGTTGAGTCCCCAGCCGACAAACTCCCCAGGTGCGAAGTCTTCCGAAAAGAGCCCGTAGTCATAGCCATAGGCGCGATGCGTATTCTGGCGGTTCCAGAAGCTCCGCTCAAAAGGCACAGCCGACACGGTGTAATAGCCGCGGTCAGCGAGCACGCCGGCCAAAGAAGTGAATTGGTTGCCGGCGCTTTCGAATGCGGCAGCGCCGTCGGGAAGGGGCAGAAGAGACACCTGAGTCAGAAGTTCCGCATCCGAACTGCGGCCGTGGCCGGTCTGGTCGGTTGTCCGGTTGAACGACAAGCCCTCCCGTGTCCAGCGATTGAGCGTAGGCATGATCTCCACACCGCCGACCTCGAGCCCGACGACGAAGGCCTGCACGCTCTCGGCCTGGACCATAACCAGGTTGAACCCGCTTGCGGCGCCGAAGTGAGGACCTCTCCCGGACCGGGAAGGGGCCGTATCGTGAAACCACGTCTCAACCTTGCCCTTCCGGGCAGCACTGATGGGTGCGACCAGGACCGACCGACGAATCCATGCCCCGAGATCCAGGTGATGCGCCGTCACAATGCCGACCTCCTGCGCCAAGAAAACACGGTGGAATATCTGTTTGTTGGCGGGAATGCGGGCCTCCCGGGCCAGCAGGAGAGAGGCCGCGCAGGTGATTGTTATGGCGATGACCATTTTCTTTTTGAACGGTGTGGGAGGCAGGGGTCTGAGGGTGACGGCTACCGCCACGAGAGCTCCGGCCCCGGCCGTCACAAGAAGAAGGAGGTCGCCTGCGTTGAAGAGGCTGAGAATGCTGTCTCCGAGGTGATCCGCCTGGTTGACGGCTTGGGCTGATCCAAGAGACGGAAGATCACTGAAAAATCGGAGATAGATGCGGTCTGTGACCAGCAACAATAACCATGAGGCACCTGCGGCCCAGGCTGCCCAGGGGCGCCATTTTCCTGGTGCCAGGGCGATCAGGGACGCCAACGCCGTCAGCAAGGCGGCACTGACGAGAATCCCTCGCGCCCCTGAAGGGACCAGATTCTGTGCGACAAACAGCGGCAACCCAACCAACCAGACCAGATCGGCGAAACCGCCGACCATTTGCCCCGGCCACCATCGCTGTCCCGCTCCGGCAGCCAACAGGGCCAGAATCAAGGTCATCAACACTGCGGGCCATGTATCCGAGGCCATCAACAGAGCGGGCCACGTCTCCGACCAGTCCGGCAGGACGATGACAATGGAGGGGGGAGCTCGGCTCCCGTTCCGCTGGGAGAACCAGCACACGCCTTCGTTCACAATGTCCCACTCGAGAAGCCACTGTCCACGGCCATCAGGAACGTCCGCGATT
>CBDTUG010000460.1:0-2342 GCA_965363555.1 uncultured Thermoanaerobaculia bacterium | reverse complement strand
GCTCGCCCTTCTTGACATGGTAGTGATGACCACGCTGGGCCGAATGGTTTACGAGGATTACTGGCAACCGCGTCTGGGACCTCCTGCAGATCTAGCAATCGCCGCATTTATCAAGCTGGAAAGAAACGTGTGGGAGGTGGCGGCACCGATACTTAATGAAGAACAACAGAACGAGCTCCGCGAACGGATCACGACCTTTCACAGAGAACACCCTGAGCTGAGCACGTTCAGCCACATGCGCTTCGCCGATTTCCCTTCGAAGCGGGCTGAGTCGACCCTCAAGAAAACGAAATCCGGCGGGATCTTCGCCTCGGTCAGGAATATCAGTGACCAGGTAGAGCAGACGCGCATGATGGCCGAACGTGCCATGTACTTGTCGACCAGGCTCCCGTTGCTCACCGGCGGTTTTGCCGACATCTGGCTGTCTCGCCTCTCGTTCAATCCAGCAGTCGAGGAGCTCCGAGAGGACGTGCACAACTTTGCCCTGGTTTCCGATCGTCTCGCTTCAGTTGCCGAACAACTGCCCGAAGAGATCAGTGCCGAACGCAAAGAAGCGATCGAACAATTGACAAAGGAAGCGACCAATCTACGCTACGAGGCGATTGAACACCTCTTCAAGGGATTTGCTGAAGAACGCCGAGAGACGCTCAAGCAGTTCATCGCCGAGGAGGAGCGGCTGGGAGGACTGCTGACTGAGCTTCGCCATACTCTGGAGGAGGCCAACACATTGACCATTTCCGCTGATGCGCTCGCCCAGCGGTTTGACGTAGGGGCCGAAGACACTGAACCATTCGACATCGAGGACTATCGAAGGACCATCGTCGATGCAGGGACGGTCGTCGAACAGCTCAACGGCCTCGTGCGATCAACAGATCAGCTCTTGAACTCACCGGGTGGGGGACGGCTGGTGCCGGCTCTGATCGAGGCGATCAACGAAGCCGGCGAGACCAGCGAGGACCTGGTTGATCACAGCTTTCTGCGTGCTGCACTCTTGATCCTGATTGCGATCGTCGGTTATTTATTTGCCAGGCTCTGTTATCGATGGTTGGCGATGCGATATTTGGGAGCGCGCCACGAGACGAGCCTGGAGATGAAGCCATAGCTGCATGCGAATATCATTGGGCTGCGCTGCGAGGTCCTTCCGAATCGACAAATTGTTGGTGATCGCAGTGAATATATGAATAATGAGGGAAACCGAAAGGAAGATACGATGAAAAACAATAGAGGAGAACAAACCGACAACTGCGACATTGGAGCCATGGCTCGTCTTCTGACGATGGTCTTGATCGGAGTGGTCATCACCACCTTTGGGGCGCCGGTCGCCCAGGCTCAACTCGAGGATTTAAAGAAGCCCGAGCCGACCGTGCCGCAGGCCTTTACACTGCAAGGCGAATTCGTGCGAATGGCATACAACAACGAAGGTTTCGTCACCCTCGGATATCGAGTCGCCAATAGCTCGGTCGCCGAAGAGTGGATGCTGCTCGAAATGGGAGTCACCCTTCGCAACAAGATCAAGGAGCAGAAACTGACGCGTGAGGATCTCACCCTGATAACCCCAGACGGGACTGTCATTCCGTTGGCCTCTCAAGTGGACTTCAACAAAGCTAATCTCAGGGCCCTCGACCACCGGGCGAGCATGGTACGAGATTCAATCAACTACTTTCCGGCGGGTGTCATTCGCGCCAACACGATGAACTTTTTCGCCGACCCGGATACTCCAGGAAGAGGGCTTGCCTTCGACCAGGTCAGCCTGCACTACCAGCATGCCACTGTGGGCCGAATCTATTTTCACGTTCCCGGCGGCATTGAGGTCGGTCAGCACTGGCTCTACGTGCAGTTTGCCGACAGCGTTGTGCAGGTCCCCTTCAGGATCTTCACAAAGGCCGAGGAGAAAGAGTTTCGCAAGATGTGGAAAACGCTGAAGAAGGAACACGAAGCGGGCGTGGAATAGACCGCTGTAGACCTTTTCACCAGAATGATGATGAACCTCCCGGGGGTACCCGGGAGGCCCGGGCCTCGGCACGACTGGCCTTCTATCTTCTGGGCGGAGCAGCCTTGAGGGATGATGATGTACTCCCGCAAAGAGTTTGCGTCAATGAGTGCTGCTGGGGAACCGCGTTCTCGATCGGCCGGGGTGTGCGCTCTGTGGGATCGAACTCGGTGTCGGTTTTTCGTGCGGTATCGCTGGCCATTGGGGGAGCACAGTGGCGTGGTCCCTACACCTCGTTCTCAACCCAGGGCGGAGGGCATCTCCCAGGGTGGGGACTGCGCGGTTGCCGAGGCGGAAACGAGCAAATTTTAGATAAGTTGAAGGAAGGCAAGGATTTCCGCGGCTTGTACTT
>CBDTUG010000459.1:0-2360 GCA_965363555.1 uncultured Thermoanaerobaculia bacterium | reverse complement strand
GGTAGAGCAGGGGTCTCATAAGCCCTGTGTCGGTAGTTCAAGTCTACCCACCGCCACCATTTTTCCTTCCCCCAATTCTTTTTTCTTCCGTCACTGGCCTCTGAATGAGGGCGCTTCGCGCGGATGGTTTGAATTGGGGAAACCCCGATGTAAAGTCATCCCATGGAGTTTGAGGCATTTGTCCGGCACTGGGGAGCCACCTTCTCGGATCAGAACGGTTCCACGATCGTCGTCGCCCTCTCCGGGGGTGCCGATTCGACGGCCCTCCTTCATCTGCTGCACCGCTCAGATTTCAGGCTGACGCTCCACGCGGTCCATGTCCACCATGGAACTCGGGGCCGGGAGGCCGACGGGGATGCTCAATTCTGCCGCGACCTATGCGACACCCTGGATATCCCCTTCTCCGAGATCCGTCTGACCGACACCTCGCGCTCGGACAACGAGGCCACATGGCGAAATCTCCGCTACGCCGCCCTGAGACGAACAGCCGCCGGGATCGGCGCCTCTGCCATCGCCACCGCCCACCACCGGGACGACGTTGCGGAAGGCCTTCTCCTCCAGCTTCTCCGAGGGGCCGGACCCCGGGCGATGTCGGGAATCCACACCCTGCATCAAGGTCTCATTCGCCCGCTGCTCCCCTTTTCGGGTGCCGAAATCCGGCAGTGGCTGCTTCGAAAAGGCCTTGAGTGGCGAGAGGATTCTTCGAATATCAGTCCCCGTCACCTGCGGAATCGTATTCGCCATGAGGTCCTGCCCCAACTCGAAGGCATCGAGCCAGCCATCCGAAATCACCTGGTGCACTTGGCACACACCCTTGCTGAAGATGAACGGGCAATGGCTGAGGATTTGCAAGGCCGAGGCCTCTGGATTGACCCATGGCATCCGGACGGTGGGGTCCCGATTGAGGCCTTGGCGGGCCTTCCCCGGGCCCTTCAGACCCGATGGCTCCATGCACAGGTCGCCCGAGCGGGCCTGGGAAGCGCCACCCGGCGACAGGGAGAACTGCTGCCCGAGGTTCTTTCGGGTTCAGCGAAAGCCCTGACCCTGGCGGACCGTTGGGTTTTGAGGCGGGCCGGCGGGAAACTCTGGCTTGAACCGCGACAAACCATTTCAACCTACTCCATCAACCTCGAAGCGGGTCAGATCGACCTCCCGATTCCCGGCTGGTCGATCACCCTTCGAAATGCAGTCCCCGGCGACAGCCCAAGCCGATGGATTTTCCCCCACTCGACCGAGGCCGCGCTCCAAATTCGATGCCTGCAACCCGAGGATCGTTTCGAGGATGGAAGGCGACCAGCGGCCGCCCTCCGCGAATTCCTGCCGCGCCACCTCCGTCGCATTTGGCCCATCCTCTTTGTTGGTGATAAACTGTTGTGGATTCCAGGGGTAACCGCCTACACCGTCATGGAGGGCGAACCACGAATCGTGGAGGTGACACGCAGATGAGCGACCTACGAGTCGTCTATGACAGTGACCATATTCGGAAGCGGATCAGCGAAGTTGCTGCCGTGATAGCCGAGGATTACATCGACCAGCCTTTAGTCCTGGTCGGAATCCTCAAAGGTTCAGCTTTTTTTCTCGCAGACCTCGCCAGGAGTTTCCCGCGACCCATAGATTTTGAGTTCGTCGATGTCGCCCAAAGCGCCGGCGAACGCGGGGAGGTCGTGCAGCTGACCTATGCCACACAGATCGATGTCCGGGACCGGCACGTCCTGGTTCTCAAAGATGTCGTTCATTCGGGCATAACGGAGAACTACCTGGTCACCCACTTGAGTCAGCACCAGCCGCGTTCAATTGAGGTCGTGGCATTCGTCGACAGGCCACAACTGCGCCGGGTCAATCTTGCGGCCAAGTATTCAGTCTTCACTGATGCGCCCGACGGGTTTCTCGTCGGCTACGGTCTCGGCCCGGGGCGCGACCATCACACGAACCGACCAGATCTTTGTGTACTCGGGGAGGATTGAGTCCTTCATTAGGTGGGAACAAAGGCCACAGCAACTTTGTTGTTGGGGATCCTGGGCCAACAGCGCATTCAGCAGGACCAACAACTCTTGATGCCAGAAACAACCGGCCTAAATTACGGCCTGAGCAGCGCTCACAGAGACCAGCACTTGGAGCCTGAGGAGATATCAACGTGAATCAAACCGTTCGAACAGTTCTGATGTGGGCCGTCATCCTGGTTGGCATGTTGCTGATCTTCCAGGTCGTTCGCGGCGTATCGGACACATCTCAAGAGATCGCCTTTTCTGATTTTTTGGACCGTGTTGCAGCAGGTGAAGTCCACCAGGTTCTGGTCAAGGCAGAGGAAATCTTCATCAGCACGACGACAGACGATGCCGACCCGACCAAGCCGCGGTACG
>CBDTUG010000458.1:0-2363 GCA_965363555.1 uncultured Thermoanaerobaculia bacterium | reverse complement strand
CTGAGAATTAATCGACGGAATCGCCTGGCCCGGTTTATCGACGCCGGCGGCGGTATAAAGCGTGACGGCCCAGAAATTCCTCATCTTGATTTCTCGGTTTTCCTTCGCTACCCAACTGGAATGGTGTACGAAACATTAAAACGATAGGAATTCTTCACTGCCGAGCCGGACCAGCCGTCATAGATGACGCTGGTCTGGTATTCGAAGTAGAGGTTCCAGCTGTCATTTGGCTTGACGATGACTTTGCCGATGCGTACGCCGAGGGGCATGAAAAACTCACTCTTATCCCAGTCGTACTTGGCGACCATATCTCCGTTGCCGACGTACCAGCCGTTGGCGATACGGTAGTTGAGGAATGGAGCGATGCCGAGGGCATTGGTATCGGTTTGGCCGGCTGGCAGAGTAGCGGGGTCAACACTCTGCCAGGATTGCGTCAGAAGGATTCCGTAATACCATTTCCCTGCGCTGTTGACAGCCGCCATTGCGAGACCATAGCCAAATTCGTCTTTGGATACTTTTGTAGATCCAGGAAGGGTGACCAAAGGCCCGATGCCGAAGCGGCCCGAACCCCAGTCCCAAGGCTTGGGCATAATCAGAGCAAAGATCTCGGTATTGCCGAGACCACTTTCACCGTTGGGGGCCTGATAATGGCGCAGTGTGATACGAGGCAGGATGGTCATCTTTTCCAACGGAATCGGCGCCACGATGCGCACCTGCAAATAGTCGTCCAGCCCGGCGCCTCGTACCTGGCCGTTGTCCAAGGTGTCGTCGTAGTAATCAGGCATCATCTGGTAGGCGAATTGGAAGGACCACTGGGTGGCCGTCGAGTCCATGGCCATAGTCTCGCGGTCGGCCTCGGACATACCGTCGTCATCGTCCTCCTGGGCAAGAGCCGTGCCGGGGATGACGAGGAGCAAGGCCGCCACAACGGCAACAACAGCCTTTCGCCAACGCCCTCCTGCGGGTCGGGGATTGAACCTATCGATAGTGCGGATTGCCATTTTCATTTACCTCTTTTCTGAATTCGTATTGTAGTCTTTCTTTTGATCCGGAATCCGATCCAATGTGGTCAACGAACTAGGTAGGCGGAGGGAGGTTCGAGGTTTCGCCACGGCCGGTGAGAAAAGCGGCCACAATCGAGGTCGAGTCCTGTAACTCCACAACTCGCGCCGACTCCACGGCCCCCAAGATCTTGATGGATGCCAGCAACGTGCGGAAGGGCACCGACCTCAGGTGATCTTCGAGTTGTTGCTGGGAGCGCCACCACTGGAGCCATAAGAAAGAGTTGGGCCGCGACAGGTCCTCGAAGACCCGGCAGTTGGAGTTCGGGCTGCCGCTCCGTTGTTCGTCGGAAAGATCCTGCAGAGTCTGCAGAATTTCGATGCGATGGGAGGCATCCGATCCCACTGATAGCTCAAGGCCGATCATTAATTTCGTCCCCCTTCCATTTGCTCAACAGAACAGTCACTCATGATCCATGCCAACTCTATTCTAAAAATGGACAAATCTGATAAACTTCATGAACATCGAAGTTAGGCGCTAGATTTAGAGCAGTTACCAGACCGGGAAATACACCATAATTTGTAATTCACGAATATTGGTGACGAATATCGGTGACAAGACAAACTCTCGACCCCCCGACCCCCTGTGGCGTCATGAATGTGATAGGTTCGGTTTTCAGCAAATGCTCAAAACGTCACTGGAAACGACTTTCCAAGGGTCAGCCCGGTTAGCAAATCTCCAACCCACACGTCTCTTCCGGGAAAGGCCATCTGGGTCGATCTTGTCACCACCCTCGAACCGCTGCCGATGACGATCACTCTCTGGAAAGCACCTTTTGGAATATGCCTGTAGGGTGGGCCTTGGCCCACCATCTGGGCTATACGCCGTCTGTGGTGGGCCAAGGCCCACCCTACGTTCCAGCCCACACTTCTCACCAGGTATTTGCTGCGGTCGCCGCCTGGCCCGCCGGTGCAAATCGAAAGAGAACGTTGAACGTTCAGTGTCTTCCGGATGTGTCCCAGCAGCGCAGCCACGTGGGGCGCTCTTAAGAATTGACGGTGACGGTGCCCTTCCCCCGTGCAACGCTGATCCCGAGTTTTTTCATCCGGTAGCGCAGGGTGTTGGCGTGCAGACCGAGGATCTCGGCTGCGCCGCCACCGCCCGAGACCTGGCCCCCAGTCGCCTCGAGGACCTGGACGATGTAGCGGCGTTCCACCTCGTCAAGGGTCAGACCGGGGATATCGAATCCGCCTGCGCCGGACTCCACCTTCTCAATGGGGTGGTTCTTGAGTGGTTCGGTCAAGCGCAACACCCCGTCCGCCGAGGTCCGAACCATCCGCTCGATACCGTTCTGCACCTCA
>CBDTUG010000457.1:0-2390 GCA_965363555.1 uncultured Thermoanaerobaculia bacterium | reverse complement strand
CCACATGGTGGATCATAGCTTCGACGAGTTTGCCTTTCGGCTCGCCAAGTACGGGTACTGGAATTCCGCTCAATGCTGGCGTGACGGGGTTCGCACATCCGCACTCTCGGTTTGGGTGCGGCCGGCGTGGCGCTTCTTCCGGACCTACATCCTTCAACTGGGAATTCTCGACGGGGCACGCGGCATAATTTTCTGCCTGCTGCAGTCTTATTCCACGTATATGAAGTTCGCAATCCTGTGGGGGTGGCAGGTCAACGAGGCGCGGGGAATCACGCCCACTCTCCCAGAGTTTGACGAGGATGAAAGCACGTGGGAAGGGCTCAAAAAGATCGAACAACTCGAGGAGGGCGACGACTAGGGATCGACCGCAGCCTCTTCATCCGCAAGATCGTTCCCCAGCTTCTCCGCCGAGATCAGTCCTGCAATAAGTGCGAATGTAATCAACGGGATCTGTTTTCTGAAAAACGGTTCTCCCAGGAATCCGACGAGATAGACTGTCGCTAGAACGAGTGCGGCGGCCCCGACCTCCCGGCTTCGATAGCGCCCTCTCACGAGTTCCCAGAAAATCCACAACAGCGACACCAGACCCAGGAGACCCGTTTCGGTGACGGTCTGGGCGTACTGATTGTGAAAATGGCGATACCAGTAGATTGATGGTTTGAGGTCTTCGTACTTCGTGTCGAGCAGATTCTGGAAGGCCGGTAGGTTTCCGCCGACTCCGGTCCCCAGCAGAGGGTCTTCCCGAAAGATCTCACCGGCGACTACCAACGCCGCCACCCGGCCGCCGACGTTGCTTTCGTAGAGTCCCTCGTCGATGGCGGATCGGAACTCCTCCCGTGCGATCCGGAAGCGGTCGCCGAATGACGGCGAGAAAACACACACGAGGATCAAAGTACCGGCGACAGCGGCGGCGACCAACACCCGGTGTTTGACGGATCGCTCTCTCGCCCAGTGGAGCAGCAGCGCTACAAGACCGGCAGCGAACGCCAACTGCCCACTCCTGCCGATGTTGATCACCAGGCCGATCATCAGAGCAAAACTCAACCCGGCCCACATGAGACGCCGCTCGAGCTCCAGTTCGGAGTACAGAGCCTTTGTCAGGGCCAGGAGGGACGCAAGGGCCAGTAAGAGACTGAGGTCAAGGTGTGCCATGAGTGGGGAGGGGTTCCCGGGGTGGGCTCCGCCGAAGCGAAAGGCCCCGAAGAAAACCAGGAGGGAAACAACTACCGAAAGCGCGCAGGCAATCTCGAATCCTGCTACGGCCCGCCGCCGAAACAATGCCGGTACGGAGGTCGCCAGCATCGGGATGAGAAGGAGATATTGGTACTTGGTCACGTACCGGAAGCCGGCTCCCGGGTTGCTCGACCAGGCGATGGAAAGCAGGTGTATGCCGATGAAGACCAAAACCGCCAGGGTCAGGCGGTTCTGCCGAAGGCGGCGGATCCGTTGGCCGGCGCCTCCACCGAACAGCCAGAACGACGCGATCAAAATTGCAGCCAGCGTGACCCAGGGTCGATAGAGCGGCAATGAAATCGCGAGGACGATAGTCAACCAGGCGAGGGATTTCCCGACGCCGGGGCGGAAGCCGCGAGGATCGTCGATTGGTGTGGTCGTCATCGGATCGTCCGGGGGCGGACTATAGCAAATCAGAGGGTTCAGCCGAAGCCAAAAAAAACCGAGGGGGCAATCCCCCTCGGTATGAATGAGTCTTAATTGGGTTCTTCAGGCTTCGACGGTTTCGGCTTCCTGCTTTTCGAGTTCGGCGCGAACCTCATCCATGTTGACCTTGCTGACCTTTTCCAAGAGCTCGTCGAGCGCTTCCGCAGGCAGCATCCCGGGCTGGCCGAAGATGCCGATGCCCTCGCGGAAAACGACCAGGGTCGGAATCGACTGGACGCTGAACATCGAGGCGAGTTCGGCCTGTTCTTCGGTATTGCAGGACGCAAAAACGACGTTTTCGTTCTTCTCGGCAGCGGCTTCAAAGATCGGTTTGAAAGTCTGACACGGACCGCACCAGGTGGCCCAGAAATCGATGACCACGGTGTCGTTGTTGTTGATGGTTTCTTCGATATTTTTCTGAGTTAGTTCTATCACTGGCATGTGAATTCTCCTTTGGTACTCGTTGGTCTTGGGCACACTTAATGGTTAATATAACCATTAAAGTATATACTATTATAAAGATTCACAATTGTCAAGGAGATGGCCCGAACGAACGGCTCAGTTTACCTCGTCGGTGTCGTCATCGCTCAAGAAGGAAGGCAGCTGATATCTGCCCCCTCCGGGAAGGGCGTCGAGTCCGTCCAGTACTGGTTCTTCGACGATGGTCACGAGTTCGCACACCTTGGTCGGGAGCTCGGAAAGAAATCGCAATGGGTCGAGGATGACATCAA
>CBDTUG010000456.1:0-2394 GCA_965363555.1 uncultured Thermoanaerobaculia bacterium | reverse complement strand
AAAAAAGCGTCTTCCAGTTCATTCGACGAATGTCACCTTGTTGATGTCATGTAGGGTGGTCTCCCCTGCAAACACTTTCTGCAGGGCTGATTCCCTCAAAAAACGCATGCCTTCCGCCTTGGCGGCCCTCTTGATCTCGGCCGCCGGTCGCCGATCGAGGATCAGCTGGCGAATATTATCCGACAGATTGAGCAGTTCAGCGATCGCCAGCCGCCCACGAAATCCCGTACCGTTGCACTCAATGCAACCCGCCCCTTCGTAGAAGATGAAATCACTGTAACGGTCCGGTTCGAGGCCGGAATCTTCCAGCAATTCATCACTGACCGTACCCTGCCTCTTACAGTGAGGACATATTTTCCGAACCAGGCGCTGTGCCAAGACGCAGTTGAGGGCGGACACAAAATTGTAGAGGTCGACGTTCATATTGAGAAATCGGCCGATGACGTCAACGACGTTGTTGGCATGAACCGTCGTGAACACGAGGTGGCCGGTCAAAGCCGCCTGAACGGCGATGCCCGCAGTCTCCTCATCTCGGATCTCTCCGACCATGACCTTGTCCGGGTCATGACGGAGGATCGAACGCAAGCCTCGCGCAAATGTCAGGCCCTTCTTCTCGTTGACCGGAATCTGGGTCACACCGACCATCTGATACTCGACAGGATCCTCGATTGTGACGATCTTGTCCTCGGACGAGAGAATCTCCGCGAGACAGGCATAGAGGGTGGTCGTCTTACCCGAACCGGTTGGCCCCGTAACCAGGACCATACCGTAGGGTTCGCTGATGAACTTCCGCAGCTGACGGCGGGTATCGTCTTCAAGGCCCAACACCCTGAGGTCCAGGGTCTTGAACTCCTCGTTGGTGCTCTCCTTGTCCAGGATCCGGATCACAGCGTCCTCACCGTGCACGGTCGGCATGATCGAAACGCGGAAATCGATCGTACGGCCCGCCATTCGGACCTTGAAACGCCCGTCCTGAGGAATGCGTTTTTCGGCGATATCCAACTCCGAAACGACCTTGATCCGGCTGATGATCGTCGAATGGTGTCGTTTGTCGATCGCCTTCATCGCCTGATAGAGAACACCGTCGATCCGGTATTTGACAACGACCTCACGCGCTTGAGTTTCGATGTGAATATCCGAGGCCCTGCGCTGAATTGCATTGAACAGGAATGTGTCGACCAATCGAATGATCGGGCTCTGGTCCGCCGTGATGCTGTCGATCGACAGGACCTCTTCGCCGTCTTCGGAATCTTGCACCAGTTGAAGTTGGAAACCCTCGGTCGCCTGATCCAAGACCCGCTGGGTCGACTCGGACTTTTCCAAAATATCTGCGATCCGGGAAAGCGGTCCGACAACGACATCCAACGGCATGGCCAGCAGCATCTCGATCTCGTTGACATCGACGACGTTGGTTGGGTCAGCCATGACGACCCTCAAGACGCCGCCCTCCAGTGCCTGCGGAAGAAAATGGTAGCGCAACATCACGTCCACGGGGATCGTTCGGAAGAGTTCAGCGTCAACGTGAAATTCATCCAGAGGATCGAACGGCAGGGCAAAGTCCTCGGCCAACTGCTTGGCCTCGGCGATATCGCTCCCGACCTCGACCTCAACCCCGTGGTCGAGAATCTCCATTGCGGTGTCCATATGTTCGTTCGTTGCCATGACCTACCCGATCTTCGTCACCAACGTGAGCAGGGGATAATACACTGCCAGCAGCAAACCGGCGACTACGACGCCCATCACGACGAGGATCATAGGCTCAAAAAGTGAGACCATTCGGCCCAGCGCGAACTCGATCTCTTCGTCGAAGAACTCTGATGTGTGGACCAACATTTCCGGGAGGGCACCGGTCGCCTCGCCGACCCGCATCATCGCCAGAGCCATTGGCGGCGCAACCCTCGTATCGTCAACCGAATCCGACAGGGATCGGCCTTCTCTGACCTCCTGAACGCAGCCCGACAGCAACTTTGAGATCCACGTGTTGTTGATTGAGGATGCCGCGGTATCCAGGGCCGGAACCATCGGTGTTCCCCCACCCAACAGGACCGAAAGCGATCGGCTGAACTGAGACAGGGCGAACAGATGTGCCAACCGCCCGATCAGCGGAACCTTAAGTCGCCACCGGTCAGTGATCAACCGTCCTTTGGTAGTCCGCACCCATGCCTTGTAGGACATTGTCGCCGCGATTCCCCCAATAATCAGAAGAACGAAATTGCCCTGCACGAAGTCGGAAAGCCCCATCACGGACCTGGTCACCAGAGGCAACTCACTGTCGAACGAGACGTAGAACCCGGCGAAGCTGGGGATGACGAAGGCCACCAAGAGAATAATCAGGCAGGTCGACAACAAGACCAAGACCGCCGGGTACGTCAGGGCGGCGATGATCTTCTTCTT
>CBDTUG010000455.1:0-2395 GCA_965363555.1 uncultured Thermoanaerobaculia bacterium | reverse complement strand
GTCCGAGAAGGGCGCTCGTGAGATCTGACGGTGTTCTCACGCTCAGGGGCAGATCCCCCGGCCCTCCGACGCGGCTCACGGTCGCGAATCCGGTCGCGGTCTCGATCCCAGTCGCCGTCTACGGACACGGTCAACGGCTATGGCACCTTCACATTCAACATCGCGTACGAGGCCTTGCGAGTGATCTGATCGAGGATTCCCACAACGATCCGATGCTTGCCCTCTTCCATCAGAAAGCGGTTGTCCACCGTCCATGAACGGCTTGAGACATCAACGTCCGCCGGAACCCTAATCTCGTGCACTTGACGCTGTACGTCTGATTGTTTGCCGGCGTCGTCTCTCGCTCCGGCGACCAGGACCAGGTGGCCGACCAGTTCATCACCCAGAGGCAGCAGGGTCAGCGACGACATCGGCACCGAGATTTGAACGGGAACCGTCCAGAGGTTGCCCGATGCGGGCACCGGGTTCTGCCGCTCGATCGTGACCTCCATCGGGTTATTGTCGATGCCCAGCAACAGGGCACTGAAAACCTGATCCTGCACCGTCGTTTCCAGGCTCTTGTGGACAAACCGCTCTCGGTGCCTGATGTCGATGCCCGATCGCCCTGGGACCTTGATCTCGACCCTGTGAACCGTATCCCGGCCCGCCCCACGAGCAGGGAAACCGATGGAATAAAATGAATAGAGGTCGTCACGTATTCGCCCAAGGCCTACGGAAACATCGTTACTGTTGATGATGGCGATGCCTCCGGTCCGCTCGGCAAGGTATCGAAGGGATCCCTGGTAATTGGACGACCCAACCTGGGACGAGGTCGGGTCGGAACCGTAGGACGAATCGGCGCCCCCTCCGATGTTGACCTCGAGACCACCGGCATCCAGAGTATGGAAAACCACTTCTTGTGAGGCTGCGCCTGAAGCCAGGGACCGGTATTGTGCCTGTTTTTCAAACCGCGCCCTGTAGGCGAGGATTGTGTTGTCGTGGAAGGATGTCGCGTATTCGTGCATCAGGCCCAGGCCCGGAGTCATCGGCAATCCGTTTGAGACATAGATGATCGATTTCCGGCCGTCGATGCCCGCCAACATGTCGACGACCTGGTGCAGGCCGCCCAGACTCATGTTGAGGTCGAATGCCTCCTCTCTTGCGTAGGCGATGACCTCCTGGAACAGCTGACGATTGCCCTTGACGCCGCCGCCCGAGCCATGGCTCATCTCAGCCTTGAGATCCCGAATCCGGTCAACCAAATCAGTCCGTGCGCTCTCCCGGTCGAGCCACCCTCCGGAGTATCGGCCCAGGCCGCGAACAACACTGACAACCTGCCGGGCATCCGAGGTGAAGGTCTGTTTGACCTTGAGCGAGCCTTCGTTGGCCACCACCATCATCTGAACTGGAGGGATCAGGCTCTCGGTCACAAACTCCCGAACCCTGCGAAGAACCCTCGTGCGATCCAGGGGATGCAGATTTTCCTGATCGATATAAAGAACTACCCACGTCGGCCGAATAGCCGGTGCGGAATCGGCCAGGGTTGCCTCGACGTCGACGACCGGCATCCCCGGAACCGCTCTCTCGTCGGCACTTCGAAAAACTTCCTCGTCAAGTATCGTGAAGTTGGTGATCTCACGAATCTCGCCGTCCTCCCGAACGACGAAATCCTCAATCGTCAGATCGGTCACCGGTGCGCCCTTTCGGTCCCGGACGTAGACATCAATATTGACCAGGTTGACCTCGACCTCTTCGGAAAACCCAAGGTCGGGCGCCACACTCTCGGCCTCCTCCTCAGTCTGAGCAGCCAACGGCAGGCAGCACACCACGAAGAAGACGACAGCAAACACCAAACCACACAGCAGAAATCTCTCAAGCCTCATCGGGTCAGTGTAGCTGATTGGTGGTTGGCCGAAAGAAATTCCATTCTATTTTTCGAAATGCGCCTCGATCGGCTCAAGGGAAAACGGACGGCACCAAACCTCGAGCAGGAGATTCTTGCAATTTCCTATCGCTGCGACCTCCTCAAGGACAGAGACACTCGAAGTCCCGATGAAATCCTTGGTTATTCAAACGATGGGACCTTCGACTCATGCCTAACCTGAACGATTCTCTTCAGCGATATTGGTCAGAATCGCCCAGATTCCGCCATGGTCATCGACGCCTCGGCGGTTCTTGCCTTACTCTTCGGAGAACCCATTCTCTTCAAACGGAATGCCTTCTCGAGGACCGACGTGGTGTCGATGGTTTGAGTGGCAGGTTTCAAGTCCTTTGAGAGGTGAGTGGCTTCCCTTTTTGTGCTTTTTTCTGGCTATCTCTTCATGGCGATATACAGCCGTAGGTATTCACGGCATGGTCTGCTTCAATCTCCAGTATGATGCCCCTTTCGCGGGAGGTTCGAATGGTTCACGTCACA
>CBDTUG010000454.1:0-2403 GCA_965363555.1 uncultured Thermoanaerobaculia bacterium | reverse complement strand
GTACGTCAAGCGAGCGAATCGAGAAAGCGCCGAAGATCATGGTGTATTGGACCTCGTAGTAGAGTTGTGGTGAGAAGGTTGGGCGAGGTACCTCCGGAGGGCATCCTGCCACGCCGGCATCGGTCGGCCCAGGATCGTTTGTAATCGATCGATGTCCAGCACTGAATAGGCGGGACGAGGTGCCGGGCGGGGGTAGGCCTCGGTCGCCACCGGCAGGATCTGGATCGATGATCCCATGAGACGGGCTATCTCACAGGCGAAGCCGTGCCACGTCGTTTCTCCGGAGTTGACCGCGTGAACGATTCCTTCGGCATCGCTTTCGGCCAAATCGAGCATGGCCGTGGCCAGATCATCGCAGAAAGTGGGGCACCCGCGTTGGTCGGCGACGACCTGCAGTTCTTCGGCGCCGCCGTCGATCTGGCGCCGAATGGCTTCGACAAAATTACGGCCACCGAGTCCGTAGAGCCAGGAAGTACGTACGATCAGATGGTCAGGGGCCTGTGCCGCCATT
The DNA here is from genome assembly GCA_965363555.1 of uncultured Thermoanaerobaculia bacterium. Taxonomy (GTDB): domain Bacteria; phylum Acidobacteriota; class Thermoanaerobaculia; order Thermoanaerobaculales; family Sulfomarinibacteraceae; genus DAOWGJ01. The sequence continues at coordinate 1,892 of CBDTUG010000454.1, read as the reverse complement.
TCTTCTCCGACCAGTTTGGTGCGTCCGTAGGCGCTGACCGGTCCAATTTCGTCGCTCTCCAGGTAGGGCCGTGAGGCCATCCCGTCGAAGACATAGTCGGTTGAAATATGAATCAACCGAGCCCCAATGCGGCGGCAGGCGGTCGCCAGATGACCGACTGCCGTGCCGTTGATCTTTCTGGCTTCGGCCTCATGCTCTTCGCAGTCATCGACGGCGGTGAAGGCGGCGCAGTTGATCAGTATCCGGGGAGTGTGCGCCCCAACCCAGTCCTCGACCTTGCCGGCGTCGGTGATATCCAGGGTGTCGATGTCCGATCCCGATACCGATAGCCCACGTTCTGCGGCCAATCGTTCGATGGCTCTGCCCAGTTGGCCGTTGTTTCCGGTGATCAGGATCTCCGTCATAACTACCTCTCGACGGCGGATGGTAGCAGATGAAGAGAACGCAACCCCCAACACCTCGAACTCAGGCCGGGCAATGAAACGGTCGGGCTAGAACTGTGGGTCAGTCGGGACCATTTTGGGCCCTCCGAAAACGACCAGTTTCAACCCCTCCTGGGTGCTGGGGATGGTAAAGGTAATCTCAAGTGGAGACTTGGCGTCCGTCATATCCAACACTTCTTTGATTTTTGTGTCGTTGGCAGAAATATTGAAGGAGATGTCTTGGAAATAATCTGCTGCCTTCATATTAAGGATGCCGACGTCTTTGGTCGTATTGATGAAATGGATCTCATCCCCAGGGTTCAGATACCAATAAACGTTGTTATCCGGGTAAATGAAATACTCCTCTTTCTGTTTGGCGATGATGATGGTGTACTTCGTTGATTGCGCGATCGTGACCATTCTCGTCCCCCTTTCACTGTGTCGAAAGAGACTCGGTACGTTGATTCGTGCCGGTCTTCAGTGCCTGGTATCTCGGATCGGCCATCAGCCTGCCAAGGCCCGGCCGGTTGTCGAACCGGGCTGGTTGAGCCCCGGCGTTGAACGCGTGTTCGATCCACTCCAGGGCCTGGTCCCGATCGCCGAGGTCCTCATACGTCTCACCGATCGTTGCCAAGACCTGAGGGTTGGTGGGCTTGAGGTTGATCGCCCTTTCGAGGTAATCTCTGCCCTGGTTCCTGTTGCCGAGTTCGGCGTGGTATCCCCCCAAATCGCTCAGCAGTTCAGGATCGTCCGGCCGATGTAAGAGTTCTTTTTCGCCCAAATCGACGGCGCGTTTGAGTGCCTCTTTTGCCTTTTTTGGTTGAAGGCCATCTGCCAGTGAGAATCCGAGGTTGCCCCATGCGTAATATGCGGCGTCATTGATCTCAAGCGCCTTTTCAAACATCACCGCAGCATCGGCGAACCGAGCGTCATCGAAATACAAAGATCCGAGGTTGAGATAAATGTTCTCATTGCTCTCAGGATTGAGGTCGATGGCGCGTTCGAAGTGGGCCTCGGCGGACTTGGACTTGTCGAAGATGAAGTCGATGATGCCGAGGTTGGCATAGCCGCCGTCGTAGAGAGGCGCGCACTCGGTCACCCGACGCCAGTTGATGGCAGCGGCATCATAATTTCCTTGGGAGTAATGAAGGTTGGCAAGATCGTTGTGATAGACCCAATAACCGGGTCGAAGATTGATGGCCCGGTGCAGGGCGTTGACCGCCTCGTCAAACCTACCGGCCTTTTGAAGGGCCTTGGCCAGTCTGCGGTACGAGTCGGCACAGGCAGGCTCGATTGGGATTGCTGCTTCCAGAGCTTCGACCTCCGCGGTCGAATCCTTGTTTGCGGCGTGAAGAGCTGCGAGACCTCGGTAGGCGGCAGCAGTTGGACGCAGTCTGATCGCCTCTCCGACCGCGTTGATCCCTTGACCAAACCAGATCGTGTCGCCGGTTTCACGAAAGCGACGCCAGA
>CBDTUG010000453.1:0-2403 GCA_965363555.1 uncultured Thermoanaerobaculia bacterium | reverse complement strand
CCCTGGAAGCTGTCCACCAGAGCGAAGGTCTCCCACGATTTGGACAGACTGCCGAGGCGAGCGACGGTGGTCAGGTAATTTTCCATCGCCTCGGGCGAATCCAGTCGCATTTGATCCAGAACCTGCAGCGCTGAAGGGAACCAATCCCTTGCCCGCGCCAACAGGACGACATTGTTGGGACTGAAAAGCTCCGGGCGACCCCGAAAGGCGCCAAACAAACGTATCACCCGTGGAAGCACAAGTCGTTCTACAGCCCCGACATCACTTGTCTCGGTCAACACCTTAAGAATGAAATCGTCCGCGGAAAGGTCATTCTTCCCGGCCTTCACAACGATCTTGGCAGCGTCGGCTCCACTCTTGATGGGATCGTCACCCCGAACCGCATCCCACCACAAGCGCGCCCCCCCAGAAAGTCCAAGGTCTGAACCATCCTGAGGGATTTCGATGGACCGAACCAACGCGGCGAAGCCGAGGTCTCGACCCCGGGCCATATCGTACCGGACGACATTCTTGCTGCCCTTGAGTTTACGAAAGAACCGCCGCACGAAACGCCGATCCGCCTTGTCCCTCGTCGAGTCTCTATCCATGATCAGGGCAGAAACATCCGGTGGTGCGAAGAACAAGGCGTGCCAGAGATAGGCGGCTCGGCCGTCCGAATCCTCCAGCAGGGCTTTTATGAAGGGTACCGGCCGTTCAGGCGAGACTTCAAGCAACTGAGACCAGGTCACGAGCGCCCCAGGTCCCCCCGGAAGAGTTAGCCGGCCATCGATGATCTCGATCGCCGAGGCGTAACGGAAGAAAACAACCGGGACCTCTTTGTAGAGGAAATGCAGAAGCTCTTTTTGCAGGAGTTTCCGGGTCTCGGTGTTCGTTCGTCGCAGCCCTTCAACCACAAGACCGAGCCTTTGATCCATGGCCAACTTTTCGAGGGCGTTCTCAGATCGCACGGACGAACCGAAAAACGATCCGCCCTCCCTGAGACCGAGGGCCGCTGGAACGGTCTCGCCGGTTGCCGAAAAGACGACCTGCTCCCCGTCACTGAGCCGTTTTGCCGCACCGACAAGATCCCACTCAAGTGCCATGGCGATCCTGCGCCGCCTTTGGTCCTCATCACTTTCTCTCGGTATCAGCTCCAGGCGACCCTTGCGCCGTTTGGTATCGTAACCGAAGGTCCGAACAAATTTCTTGAAAGCCTTCGGTCCCGACTTGTCCTTCCCCTCGAAAACGATTCTGACTTCATCCGCAGTCCCCAGACCACCAACAACCCTGGCGTACTCGACGAGCAGCAGTCTTTTGTCGTGCTTCTCCCAGTCGTGGTCTATAACAATCTGCGAAAGGAGCACTCGATTCAGGCTGGCACAAAAGTGTTCGGGGTCTGTATCAACATTTCCCAGCAGTCGCACTACTGAATCAGTTCCTCCCGGCACCCAAACCGTATCGCCTGCACCGGCCAATGAGCACAACGTCAAAACGGCAAGAGCCAAGACCTGTCCGAGAACCCTGAATCGACAGTTCATTTGAGCCTCCAATGACCACTAACGGGGCGGAAATTCCACTTTCGCATCGCCATTATCGCAGAATCCGCACGAAACAGAGAGTGCTTTTATGGAAAACAAATACAGACGCAGTACACTGGCCTCATCATGGAGGTTTCTTGAGTTCTGTTTCCCAACACCGGATATTCCGGGTTGTCGGGCTCATGTCGGCTTTTGCCATTCTCTGGCCGGGCCTGGGATCAGGACAAGACATCCCATGGGACAACCTGAGCCTCGCCCGGGGCCAAAGTCTGGACATCGGTGAGCCGGGGTCGACCGACACGGACTCAACGGTGGTCAAAATGCCCTTTGCCATCACTCTCAGGCAGCCGGAGCCGGGGAAAATTGGCTTCAAACTCAAGGCGCCGGTTTATTTCTCCTGGAATCACACGAAGATCACCGATATCGAAGGCGGCGACATCGCCTACAGCCTCAAAACACTGGTCATCACACCTGGAATCGAGGTGCTCATCCTGGTTGGCGAACGATGGTTGCTGCGACCGTTCGTCGAATTTGGGGCAATCAGCGCCCTGGACATCGGCGAACATGCCTGGTTGGGATCAGCCGGCATGAGGGCTTCGTCCTCGTGGGATCTTACCGGCTGGCGACTGACGACAGGCGGCAAAATTCAATACACCCTCGCCTGGACCGAAGACTGGAACACTCATGACGACGTTGGGTCATTGGAAATCGGCGGTAGCGCGGGCTTCCCTCTGTGGTTTGATTTCCTCGGCGACCGGCCGACGGCCGGCGTATTTCTATTTCCCCGGTGGTATTTCGATGATCTGATGATCGAAGGCCCTGAAGGTGAGTCACTGGAGATTCGCCGCCACCTCGAACTGGGTTTCTCCTTCGAAATGCCGAGGCA
>CBDTUG010000452.1:0-2416 GCA_965363555.1 uncultured Thermoanaerobaculia bacterium | reverse complement strand
GGGCAACATGCTGCTGGCGGCCGACCTCGAAGGTATCAACATCTACGACATCACGAACCCGAAGCCTCCTGCCCTTGCCTCCTTTTTCGAAACCGAAGAATGGGGACGGGATGTGGCTGTCGAGGGAAACTACGCCTATTTGGCCAGTGATTCAGTTGGCCTGCTCGTCTTCCAACTCGACGGCCCCGACGACATTCCGATTTTGGTCGGCCAGACCGCCGAGACCTTCAATGGCGCCGCCATCGTCATCGAGGATGGTCTGGCCTATGTCGCCGATCGGGTTTGGGGCCTGCGTATCTTTGCCACCGAACCGGTATCCCATCCTCCTCAATTGGGATATCTTACCTTTGGCCCCCTCGATAGCATCAGGGACGTAGCCCTGTGGGGAGACCGGGTGGTGCTTGCGCATCCCGAAGGTGCGGTCGTCGTCGATGTTTCAAATCCCGCCGCGCCGGTGGAGCTGGCCCGAACCGACGGCAGTTTCTACGGGCGGGGAGTGTCTGTCCGGGACAATCTTGCCTATGTCGGGGCAGGTTTCGACGGCCTGTTCATCCTCGATCTGAACGCCCCCTCCCTGATGCCTCCGGTGGGCTGGATCGACACGCCCGGCTATGCCCTGCGGATGGCATTCTTCGATGACTACGGTTATCTGGCCGACCGCTCCGAGCAGGTCCAAGTACTTGATCTGTCCGACCCGGTGTCCCCATACATCGTCGGCCGGACGCTGGGATTTGGCTGGGTATATGACGTGGCGGTGGCGGGCGGGCGGCTCTACTCAAGTGCAGGCGCTGAAGGAATGGTCATCCACGACCTCTCGAATCCCGCAATGCCCGAACTGGCTGGAGCCGTCAACACGCCGCATGGATTATCCGGGGCTGAGATTGCCGGAGATCGCATCATCATGGCCGATCACGGGCTCGCCGTGGGCTTGCTTTTGTGTTCCGATGCGGTGGCCAACTATCTGACCGCTTTCGAAGCCTGGTATGATATCCAATCCCATTCAGTTCATTTGAACTGGCGCATAAATAGCGTGGATGTATCAACGAGTTTCCGTGTGCTGGCGAGTCTCGGAAACCAAACCTGGGAGGTACCCCACGAAGTCACCGGGTTCCTGACCTACCAGGCTTTTCACGACGTGAGCAACCTCGGGCACGGTCGCCAAATCGTATACCGGCTCGAACAAATGACCGATGGCGCCAACTGGTCGACGCTGGATGAGATTGAGCTGGAGTTGCCGCGCCTTATGATCCATTCACTGGCCGTGCAGCCGAATCCGTTCAACCCCCAAACTACGATCTCATTCTTCAATGATCAGCCACAGCAAGTGAGTGTTGAGGTGTTCGACATCCGTGGTCGCCGAATCGCCTTACTCACTGACCAACAGTACCAAGTCGGCGAACACTCCGTTGAATGGCAGGGCCGTGATTCCTCCGGCCGCGCTGTCCCATCAGGTGAGTATTTCTTCCGCGTGGAAATCGGGGGCCAGGTTGAGACTCGGAAGGCGATGTTGTTGAGGTAATGATTGGGGGAAAAGATGAGACCTATTCTATTTTCGTTTCTGGTTGCCAGCCTGTTTAGCGGCTCGGCCATCGCCCAAGATCTGGGCAATTCCAGAGTACTTCCCGTCAAAAACACCCCGGTCGTGATCTATGAGCCACCTGCCGTACCCAAGCAGGGTGGGGATACCATTGCCGATGCCCACCCGATCGATGGCCTGCCCTTTTCCGATTCAGGCTCCACCGTGGGTTACGCCGACGATTACGATGCAGCATGCCCTTGGGAAGCCGCCTCACCCGATGTCGTCTACAGCTTTACCCCGAGCCTCAATATGAAGATCGACGTGGACCTGTGCGGCTCGAGTTACGACACCAAGACCTATATCTTTTCCGAAGATTGGGATTGGATTGCCTGTAACGATGACTACTACTGGAATGACGCGATTTGTGGGCACTACACCTCATTTATCCAGGAAGCATTTCTCGTTATGGGGGTCACTTACTACATCTTCATCGACGCTGACCTCGGTGATTCCGGCGACTACATTCTGAACATCTCCGAGTCCGAGCCCTGCGTCCTGACCTGCCCCGACGACGCGGTTGATGAAGGGGAACCCGCCTTGGGCAACGGTTACGAAGACGCCTACAACGGAGGCTGCCTTTCCCCGGATATCGGCCATCCTTTCCAGACCATCGACTGGACCAATGACGCCGATGGTGTTCCCCCGTACGACGGTTATGCCTGGTTGTGCGGGAAGAGCGGCTGGTATCTCAACCCTGAAGGAGTTGAGAGCCGTGACACGGACTGGTACCGCGTTATTGCCCTCCAGGATGGCGTGATGGAGTTCACGGTCGAGTCCGAGTATCTCTGCCGTATGTTCAAGCTGGCTCCCCTGGACTGCGAAACCGTCGCCGTCGAG
>CBDTUG010000451.1:0-2423 GCA_965363555.1 uncultured Thermoanaerobaculia bacterium | reverse complement strand
TACGACACTTTCGTAATAATCGGTTCCAAAGTCTCTGGTTTCCGGCGAAGTCAGGATGGTCGGCGAGAAGGTCATTGCCGCAGCAAGAAATAATCCGGTCATAGTTCACAGTGTACTGTGTTTGCCAACCCAACCGAACAGGAACCAAGTGGCGAATGACACCGGCTCGTGCGACGATGCACCGGATGCAGACTCAGCGATTCCGTTTGGTCGTGGCCTACCTCGGGGGCAGCTACCGGGGGTGGCAACGCCAGGACAACGCTCCCTCGGTGCAGGCTGAGATCGAGAAGGCATTGCGCACGGTCTTCTGTGGACTGAGGGTCACCGTGGAGGGGTCAGGCCGGACAGACGCCGGTGTGCATGCAAGAGGGCAGGTCGCCCATGTGGATCTGCCGGAGACGATCCCAGCCGCCAATCTCCTCAAGGCCCTCAACTTCAATCTGCCGGATACGGTCCAAATTCTCTCTGCGGTGTGTGTGCCGAAGACCTTTCACTCCCGAAGGAGCTCCAGGGGCAAATGCTACTCCTATCGAACTCGGTGGGACTGCGCGCCCGCCGTCCCACCGTGGCAGACCCTCAGGTCGGTCCAAGTTCGTCCTCCGAGAGACCTCGATGCCATGATGGCCCTGGTCGGTCTTTTTCGGGGGCGCCGTGACTGGGCGCCTTTCACGGTGGCTCACCCTGTTACTCGAACAACTGTCCGTACAGTGTTCTCGGCAACGGCCGCTGCCAAACCCCACGGCCTGGAACTCCAGTTCATCGGCAATGGATTCCTCAGGTATCAGATTCGACGCATGGTCGGTGCTCTGCTGCAGGTGGGGTGGGGCCAATTTGACCAGGACTGGTTTGAAACCCTGTTGACGTCCGACCGTCACGCGGGGGACGTTTTCACGGCGCCGGCTCAAGGTCTGACGCTGGAAAAGGTGTATTTTCGGACACCTGCCGCGGTGGTAGACTGCCCGCTTGAGTATCGATGATGATTGACAGAGACGGCATTGCACGCCCGGGCACACCGGAACGCCAGATTTTGGATGAGATTCGTCTGGAGGCGTTACCCCGGCACGTAGCGGTGATCATGGATGGCAACGGCCGCTGGGCCAAGGGCCGGAATATGACGCGTGTTCAAGGTCATCGGGCGGGCGCCCAAGCCGTAAGGATTATATTGGAAACAGCGGCCCGCCTGGGTATCGAAGTGATCACCCTTTACGCCTTCTCGACCGAGAACTGGAAGCGCCCGACGCTGGAGGTCCGTGCTCTCTGGACCCTGCTCAAGGAGTTCATCGACTCGCAATTGGAGACCTTCAAGAACAATAACCTACGGTTTCAGACAATCGGCGACCTCGAGCGGCTCGAGCCCTCGGTCAGAAAAAGTCTCGACCGGGCTCGACAATCGACCCGAGACTGCACCGGGACCGTGGTTCAAATCGCGCTCAACTATTCGGGCAGGCACGAATTGAGCCGTGTCATCCGAGCTGCTGTCGCTGATGCCGGCCAGGGACGACTCACGCCTGAAGCGATTGACGAAAACTGGATCAACCGGCATCTCGACACGGCAGGCACGCCCGATCCTGACCTCATGATTCGAACATCCGGCGAGCAACGTGTTTCCAACTTCCTCCTGTGGCAGATCGCCTATTCGGAGATCTACTTCACTGAGGTTCTCTGGCCCGATTTTGGCGTCGCAGATTTTCTCAAAGCTCTGCGAGCCTATCAGCAACGGGACCGTCGCTTTGGTGGTCTGGCGCCCGAGAACTCGTCCGGAACTCAAACCAACGGAGCCAGCCCTGTTCAAACGTGAACTCTTTGCCGTCATCGCCGGCCCCCTGGTTCTGGCCTGCATCGTATGGGCGCCGGGTTGGGTCACCGCCGCAATGATCTCGGTCCTGGTCGTGATCGCCGGGGACGAACTCTTCCGGATGGCTCGGAGTTCTGGCCTGGCTACCGCCCGAATCCTGCCGGTAATTATTCTGGGCGTCGTACTGGCTTCCGCCGTGATCTGGGGACCGGGTGGCCTGGCAATCACGCTCGCTGCCGTTGTCGTGACGGCGCCGGCCATGCAACTGAGGCATGCCAAGGCGCCCGAAGGCGCCCTGGCCGGAACCTCGGTCAACGTCTTCGGTATCGCCTATCTGGGCATCACCGGCGCATGCCTGGCTTGGTTGCGGACCATGCCATTTGACGAAACCACCGGAATTCGATTGTTGATCTTTTTCCTGGTGTTGATCTGGGTTGGTGATTCCGGGGCCTATTACGTCGGAAAAAACTTTGGACGCCACCATATGGCGCCTATTCTTTCGCCGAAAAAAACCTGGGAAGGACTGGCCGGAGGGATTGCCGCGACGTTCTTGGCCGCCGCCATTTTCAATTCGCTGGTGCCCCTGGCCTTCGACTGGCCCCAAATCTTTGATCTGGCCGCATTCCTC
>CBDTUG010000450.1:0-2435 GCA_965363555.1 uncultured Thermoanaerobaculia bacterium | reverse complement strand
GTCGATGGGCCGGGACTCGGGTCGAAGATCCGGTGTCCCTGGTAGATGTGATGCCGACGATCCTAGATTACTTGGATCGATCCAAATTGGCCGTGGGGGCACGCGGGAAGAGTTTACTCCCCGTGATCCGGGGAGAGACGGATTCAGAGCCGAAGGTGGTATCGGTGAGGATCAACCGTAAGAAGTACTTCCGGCCATGGAAAGAGTCAAGAGGCGACGTCAATATCGCGATCCGGTATGGCAGTTATAAGGGCATTTGGAATGCGGAACTCGGTCACATTGAGCTGTACGACCTGGATTTAGATCCCGATGAGCGTACGGACGTCAGCCAGGAAGAGATCGAGGTAGCGGCGATGCTCGAGCGCTTCGCCGGCGAGTGGCTCGCTGATTGCGGCGCCCAGGATCTGGAGGTCAGCTCGGCGAACCTCAGTGACGAAACCAAGGAACAACTGCGATCCCTGGGTTATCTCGATTGACAGAGTGTAGGTTGGCGCCTGCCGCACAAAAAAAGGGGAAGCCTGAGGCTTCCCCTTTTGGTCATTGAATCGAAAAGAAAACTATGGAGCCAAGGTCCGATAGGACTCAAACTCATCGAAGTAGACCTCGCCACTCATATCACCGCTGATCCCCTTGGCGCCGCCCAGCCGGACGGTATGGACATCGTAGGTACCGGCCTGGTAACCGCCGTTCCAGTGGTCCCTACCTGCTGCCTCCATGTGGCAGTAGCCTTGGTTGCCGTCAAGGAAAACCATCTCAATGGTTACGAAAGTCGGAGTATCCCCGATAGGAAGGGCCTTTTGGCCAGTCCCATCCTCTAGCGCCCACTTCCACACGCCAGCATTATTGAGGCATCCGAGACGGATACGATACTGAGTTGCGTGGAAAGCACGCTGGAGCTGGAAACGGATCACTTCAACATTGCTGCTGTCGCGAACAGAAAAAGCGGCGAAACGTGACCAGGAGTCTATCCCAATAGCATTGGGATCAATCCAGAAACTCGCCCGATAAGTACTCTCCTGATCGGGTGTATTGTCCTGGACATAGGCGTTGTTGGTTTGGCCCGACACCGCGTCGAGCACAAGACCATAGCCGGTTCCGTTCATGGCTGCGTAGGGTTCTACGCGCACCGTATTCTGGGCATCTGCCATACCCGAAAAGCCGAGCATGGCCACGACCACAATGATGAATAATGTTGATTTCTTCATGATTTTCCTCCAATATCCGTTCCAATTTGGTTGATAATACTATCCAAAACGCATGATGCGGTATTTCGAGTCCATTGTCCAGGATCTGGATTCCGGGGTCTGCCGTTTGATTCGGTTGACCTTCCGGAGCCCATCAAAGAGCCGAGTCTGACACGTACAGATCCAACGATCGGGGTAACCATCACAAGTAGGACGCACCAGAATCGTCGGGGTAACGCAACAGGCCCTCTAGGATCCTGTGCTGGAGGACCAGCGCTCTTCGGTCTGGGTTTCGAATCCGTCGAAAAAGAGCAGGGTGGTGCAACTGGAACTCACGAGTACCGCACCGTCGATGATCTCGTCGATCCCACCGTTGACCTTGGTAAAGGCCTCTTCGCTGCAAATGTCGGCGAAGGAGAAGTTGAAGGGATCTGTATCGGTCTTTCGCCTCAGGTGCAGCGACATGATGCCGGGGGCTGTGGGCTGGACAGTGAACTCGGTTTCGAGGACCCAACCGGCGCTGTCGAGCAGCTGCATCTCACAGGGGTTCGCCAGAGTTCCCGTTGTGACGGCGTCCGGGGTCCAGTCCCCGGCGAGGGCCCAGCCGATGCGGCCCTGGATGCTGTTGTTTTGTATCAGGCCGTCGACGGCAGCAGTGTCTGGGTTGTTGGTCGAGCTGACGAGGGTCAGTTTCTGGTTGTCGAACGCGATGTCTACGACCGCAGTGGCAATGTGGGCGGCCCCGCCGTCAACCACTGTTCCGCACGTGGGAGTACACGAGGTCGTGTCGGTCCCGGGGCGGATGAAGAGCCTGGTGACCAGAGGTTCACCCGGTGCCACACAGAAGGTGTTGGATCCATCGGCCGGGTTGAGAATCTCGATGTCGATGGCCGGGCCCGGTGTCGAGGTCTGCGCCCACCCAGCCGAGGCGAAAAAGGTGAGCAGGAGGCCGAACCCTATGACCCGGAAGGGATTGGTGCCGAACAGATGCGGTGAGCAGGAGGAAGATGCCATCATCCATAGAGCCTAGCATTCCCCTCCGGGAACCGGCATGAGCCTGATCACATATTCATTGAGTGACCAAAGGCCCGGCCGGAAACCCCCTCGAAGCGAAAATTGCGAGGGCGCGCAAGGTGTGATTTTGGAAGGCCGCAGTCGTAGTTCCTCTGTTTCAAGGACTTACGGTGTCACAGATGGGGACCCGCTCAGGGATGTCAGTCCCAGAGTGGGCGTCGCCTCATTCGCGATTTG
>CBDTUG010000449.1:0-2439 GCA_965363555.1 uncultured Thermoanaerobaculia bacterium | reverse complement strand
GGAAGCGACGGATCGAAAAACACATTGCCGGCGGAATAGCCATAGCCGATGCCTATGAAATTGACGCCTACCGGCGTGTTGGCGTAAGCCCTCGCCTCGAGCTCCTGGGTTTCACCGACTCCCGCCCCGCACGCCATGCCCAGCAGGACGATCGCAGCCAGGTACCCTTTTCGACCTCTCACCGTCACCTCCGACTCCGCTTCAACGACCCTTTTTTATACCTAAGGTGAGTTGTTCTGATGGATGAGATGCGCCAAGATCTTGATGTTCTGGAACTTGAAGAAAACGCAGGCATACCCGCAGGTATGTCGAGGCTTTCTGAAAGTGCCCAGGGCGCAAGAGATTGGCGCAGATCGCCGTTGAGAATCGCTCATCTTAGGTAATACATCTTCTCCCACTGCTTCATCAGAACCGAAAGCGTGCAAAAACTGTAAGATCACTGACATTCATGTCGAGGGCAAGGGTCAAAAGGTTTTCACCCTCTTCGGTCTGGACAGCTTTCCAGTCAACATCGATCTGGGCCAGATTGAGCGCGCCGCCGAAGGCCCAATGATCTCCCAGAAGGTACTCGATGCCTGCCCGGCCGATCCACTGGCCGCCCTTGATATCGTCGATTTCCAGGTAGAGCCAACCAAGGCCTGTAATGAAACGCCAATTGTCGGAAAACATCCGGCGGTACTCGAAATAGAGGTAGGGCAGAGGTCCAGTGCCCTTGATCTCGCTGCTGCCCTCGTCAATGATCTCACCTTCGTTCCACGCCAACGTGGCCTGGATGTCCATCACCCGAAGACCGATACCAAAACCGGCCGCCCACTTTTCATTAACCCACGGGTAGTAGGTGTAGTCGAGAAAGGACTGGGTGATGTCGAAGCCGAGGCCGATCTGGGCATCTATGGGAATGATGTCGTCGCCCCACTCGATATCGGTCAAAGCCTGCGCGGACGAGTCCCGGCTGATGTCCTGCCATCGAAATCCCAGCTTGTGTTTGCGGCCGATCTGCCAGTCAAAGGACGCAGTAGGGATTGTCTTGCCGCTGTCGAGGTTGAGGTCGTCCTCGAAGTTGAGTTTCGTCCCCTCTCCGAATACCTCGGAGTCCAGTCGAATTTCGGTCGAGAGACCGATCCAGCTGCCTCCGATGCTCAGGCTGAACTTGTCAAAAAGGGGTCCGTATTTCTGTTGAGCCTCGGCCGGGGACGCGATGGCGAATACCAGGCTTCCGATCACACAGGCCATGAGTATAATTTTGGGTTGCTTGACGATTTTCATGATGCTCTCCTTTGACGATTCGATAGATTAATCATTGAGATTCTTGCCTCTTTTTCCCTCGTCGACGGAGAAAAGCCGCGACAGGGATATAAGCAAGCCACGATAGATTCCAGGCCAACTCACCGACGAAAGCGAACGGCAAGGTGACCAGCGCCGTCAGGGGCTCAGCGAAGGCTTCGATCTGCACTCCCAGCATCTCCTCTTTGGTAATGCCCTCGCGCACCAGCCCTTTCCTTCGCGCCCACCACCATGCAGATCCGGCCGAAATGCCGATCAAGGCTACGGCAACGCTCTCGCCGGCCCGGCGGCTCGGCGCCGCCACCTCCGCACTGACCCGTACGACGTACAGGAGCAGCAGCAGGAAGGCGACCGAGGCAATGGACAATCCAGTGTGCACGCCATCGGTTCGGCCAAGGGCTGTCATCAGCGTATTGGAGCGAATCCAGTAGATGATCGAAAACACCAGGCCGATCACAACCGCGATCAGGTTGTTCGAGTGTTCGGCCCAGAGATCGCGGATCCACACTGCGCCGCTCAAATGACTCTCCTCAGGCAACGGCAGCCAGGTCACCACCAATACCAACGCCACTCCGTAGACGACGTCGGTCAGGGTGGCCAGCCGCATCAACTGACTGCGGGCCGTCCCCAGGATTCCTGTATCACTCATCTTTGCCTCCCTTTCCAACGCTGATACTCGGGAAGACTGCTCTCGCCCCGTGCACGAAGAGCGCCCGGAGTTTGTCCCAGAACTCGCCGCCGAGCACAAAGAAGCTGCTGACAAAAATCAGGTCGCCACCGATGTGCCACCACATTGCATGGCCTTCGAAACCCGGCAGGTGATCGTGGAGGTAGGGACCCAACCACGCCACGAGCAAGGGTGCCGCAAACATCACCAATCCGATCCGGTAGCGGGTACGGCCAACCTGGTCCGGCGGTCCGTACCTCTTGAGGAACCGCCCAAATTGGCTCTTGAGCCGGGCAAAACCCTCCTTGCCCATAACTGCCGCCGCAACGACCATCATTATTTCGGGCACTCCTACAGCGAGGGCGCCGCCAATCGCCGTCTTCCACCCGGTTGGCAGGTCGGACGAGGTCACCAGCGGAATCGCCAGCGGCGCCGCAAAACCGGCGACGAAGATCATCACCCCTAGCGCGTAGCGCCAGCCGCCTTGA
>CBDTUG010000448.1:0-2445 GCA_965363555.1 uncultured Thermoanaerobaculia bacterium | reverse complement strand
GATGTCCCCGTGACCGAAAAAGACCTTCTTTTCATGCTTCGTCTTGCTCACCGACATGCCCAGCTACCACCAGACGCCCGGCACATGATCGAATCGGTTCTCAGGTTCCAACAGGCGGTCGCTCGGGAGGTGATGGTGGCCCGACCGCAGATCAAGACCCTTGACCTCGGCTGGAGCCTTCCCCAGGTCTTGCGAGCTGTCGCCGAAGCCGGCCACAGCCGATTCCCTTTGGTTGACGGATCACCCGATGCCATCATCGGCATCATCCACGCAAAGCGCCTCTTGGCCCTTACTCCTTCGGACGACTGGGCCTCGGTGGCCGTGCCCGCACTGTTCATTCCCGAAAACAAGCCGTTGCCCGAGTTGCTTCGGGAATTCAGGACCTCGGGTCAGCACATGTCCGTGATCCTGGACGAATTCGGAGGTTGCGCCGGTATCGTAACTCTCGAAGATGCCGTCGAGTTGGTGGTCGGTGAGATTCACGATGAGTTCGACCGCCGACGGACCCCAGATCTGAAGGAGGTCACCGAGGGATGGTCTGTCGCCGGCCACGTCTCCCTGCGCCGGCTCGAACGTGTATTGCACCGGAGATTCAAACTCCCGGAAGATTTGATGTCGGTCGGTGGTCTCATTGCTGAGATGTCGCAGGAATCACCGACAATCGGCACCCAACTGTGCTGGCAGGACATTCACCTGCTGGTCACCGAGATGGAAGATGGACGCCCTGGGAGAGTCTTGGTGACGGAGGAGGACCGAAACTCTCTCACAGCTTCAAATCCTCATCGACACCCCTAGTCCGAGCTTCTATCCCTTTTGATCGTCTTCCAGGCGATCGACAACTTGAATCAGAGCCCGAACGATTTTCTCGAGGTCACTCGCGATCGAGTTTACGTCATCGTTCGAATTGCGTTCGATATTGATTTCGAGGTCCTTGTATGTGTATGAGATCTGAACGTCATTTTCCGCCATTATTTTCTCCAATCAGCAATCAATCCCAAAGGCATATTAACTTATGCTCTCTTCGCATGGTTGTCAAAAGGTTCGACGGAATCTGGCATCATAATTGGCCTGGAACAAATTCACACACGGTATTCATCGGCCGCGATTTGCTCGAGTCCCGCCGCCTGGCGCAACACCTGCGCTGTTGCGGCCGCGGCCGAATCCCAGGAGAACGAAGCCGCCCGCCGGCGTCCTGCCTCGCTAAGGGTTCTCCTGAACTCAGGCTCTTCAACCAACCGCATCAGAGCTGATGCGATGGCCGAAGGGTCGGCGGGGTCAATATAGAGGGCAGCAGGGCCGCCGACTTCGGGCATCGCCGACCTGTCTGAGGTAATCACAGGAGTCCCACAGGCCATCGCCTCAAGTACCGGCAACCCGAAACCTTCCAGCCAGGAGGGGAAGAGCAATGCATCGGCCATTCGGTAGAGACCGGCGAGTTCCCGGCGCTCGACGTAGTTCAGATGGATGATCCGGTCTCGTACCGGCGATGTTTTCAGGGCCTTGCGCAAACTTTCGGTCCGCCAGCCCCAACGGCCGACCAGCACCAGGTGACCCGTATAACCCCGATCGACGGCGAGGGCCATGGCGTCGAGAACACCGACAACATTCTTTCGTGGCTCGAGGGTCGACACGAAGAGCACATAGGATGACGGGAGACCAGCAGGGGGTTCGGGTTGACCTTCGCCGGGAAAGTCCGGGTCGACGCCCTCATGGATGACGCGGATATGTTCTCGGTCAATGCCCAAGTGCTCCGTGATGTCCCGGGCGGTGGCCTCGGAAACGGCGATCAACCGTGAACAGCGGCTGACAGTCGTTTCAAGGTTGCGGTCGAGCTCATCCAGGGTTGCCTGATCGACGGTCTCCGGCATGGCCTTGAATGCCAGGTCGTGCACGGTCGCAACGACCGTTGAACCATAGGGCAACATGGACGACGGCATGAAGAAGTTGGGAGCAAAGAGCACGTCGTTTGCGTCGAGGGAACGGAGGAGCGGTTCAACGAAACGGCGAAGAAAACGCAGCGTCGGACCGATCGGTAACATGAGGTTGCTCGGCAGATGATGCACCCTCAGGCGCATGTGGCGACCACCCGGCATTGCCGGCGCCCCGGGATCTTCGGGGCCGAGGAATGTATGGGCGTAGAGATTAAAGGTCAACCCCTCATCCCTCTGATCCAGTGCTGAGAGAAGATTCCACTCGTACCATCCAATACCGGTCATGCGTTCGAAGAAGGGGAAGACGTCGACACCGATGACACCGGTTTTTTCGGTACGGAACAACCGGGATAACATCCTTTTCAGACGCCTCAAACACGTGCCGACCAGGTCTCTCAAGACATGGTAGAAAAACACCAGTGTGGCTTGCAGGGACTTCATGGCTCATCATTATAGGGACTTATCCTCGAATTGCTTCGAAAAGCGAAGCAAACCAAAGGATAAGTGGTTCTCA
>CBDTUG010000447.1:0-2449 GCA_965363555.1 uncultured Thermoanaerobaculia bacterium | reverse complement strand
GGTCAAAGGGTCAAAGGGTTGAAAAGAACGGGGAACGTTGAACGCTCTACTCCACTTTGACCTCTTTGACTTCTTTACCCGTACGGGAAGATGACCGGATAGCTGGGGATGATCAACTCCCGGGCTTCTTCGACCTCGGCGGCGGTGGGACGGATGAGTACCAACGGTACCTCCAGGTCGTAGGGTAGGGCCCGGACCGTGCTGCCCAGCCCGATGTCGAGGGGCCCGGATTTGTTGTGGGAGCCCATGATCAGGACATCGGCTTCGATTTCCTCAAGCACTGCCAGGATTTCTTTACTGGGTCTTCCGGTTCGTAGCATCGTGTGAACAGAGATGCCCTCCTCGGCCAAGGGATCAACAAAACGTTGAATCTTCTCCTCAGTGGTCGCCAGGTGGGGCAGGAGGTCGACCGGGGTATCGACCGACACGACAGTCAGCTTGGCCCCGTTGACGATGGCCATTGCTCTGGCGACCGCCCGCTGTCGGAGGGCAACCGGTGTGAAATCAAGATACCGCTGCAGGGCGACGGCGACGCAGATCGATTGATAGACCATTGTGACCTCCTTCTTCATAGTAGCTGGTCGGCCGGGAAACACGGAGGCTGGAACGCCAGAAAGCCGGAAAAGAGGGCGGGGTTTGCAGGTCACAGGTCACAGGTTGCAGGTTACTGTTTACAATTTTTGAAGCCTGAAGCCTGAGACCGACCCTTCCCCCTCCAACAGGCGTGTTAGGCTGATATACGCTTATGACGTTCAACGGTCCGCCCGAAGAGCCTGCTCGTGGAGATTCGCCAGTTGGGTCGGACTCGGCCTTGTTCAAGGACGACGCCGCGAGGGCGAAGGCCGGGGACCGTGTAGGCCGATTTCGTATCGTCGAAGTCATCGGTGCCGGCGGCATGGGCGTTGTCTACAAGGCCCTCGATGAGGCTCTGGGACGCCATGTCGCCCTCAAGCATCCAAGACCGGACGTCAAGGATCCGGAGACCGTTCGTGCCCGTTTCGTCAGGGAGGCCCGGGCCGCCTCACGCCTGCTCCACCCCAACGTCGTTCCGATTTTCGAGGTCTTCGAGTTCAACGAAATGCCCTGGTTGGCGATGGAGCTGGTCGAGGGCGGCAGTCTCAAAGACCGGTTGAAAGAGACGGGGCCGATGCCCCTGCTGGATGTCCTTGGGCATGCGATGGGTCTTGCGAGTGCGTTGGCGGCGGCCCATGAACTTGACATCCTCCACCGTGATATCAAACCGGCCAATGTGCTCCTTGACTCGGAGGGCCGTGCGCGCCTGGTCGATTTTGGCCTGGTCCGGCGCCTGACGACCAAGAGCCGTGAGGATGAAGAGACCATTACCCGCCTGACCGAGCAGGGGCACCTGGTAGGCACGCCGGGCTACATGTCACCCGAGCAGGCCTTGGGTCGTTCGCTCGATGGACGCAGCGACATCTTCTGCCTGGGGCTGGTGCTCCACGAGATGGCGACCGGCTCGCCATCCCTGGAGAAGGCCGGCAGCGACAGTTGGCTGGACAGCCTGCTTCACACGCCTCCGACGCCGATCGTGCACTTTCGCTCAGACACGCCGGAAGCCCTTGAAGACATCGTGCGCAAGGCCCTTGCGAAAAAACCGGAAGACCGATACCAGAGCGCCGAGGCTATGGCGGCCGACCTCCGAAATCTTCGCAATGAGGTCGAAGGGGGCCTGGTTCGGGCCAAGGTCTTGCATTCGCGCCGGCAGCGGCGGATGATAAATGGTTTGGGATTGGCAGTCTTGGCCGCGGCGACCTCCGTCGGAACCTGGTGGCTCAAAGATATCGTCACGCCCGAGACGCTGGCAACGACCTGGGTCGCCAAGCCCCTGACCCATGATCCCGCATGGGCGGCCGACCCGGCCCTCTCACCGGACGAGACCATGATCGCCTACGCCTCTGGCCGCAGCGGCAGCGGTGACATCTGGGTGATCGACAGTGAGGGCGGCAACGCCCTTCAGTTGACCGACCATGAGGCTGCCGACCGGCGCCCCACATGGTCGGCCGACGGCAGTGAGATTTACTTCACGTCGTTCCGGTCGGGCGAGGCCGCGATCTGGAGGGTACCGCGGCTGGGAGGTGCGGCGGAAATGGTGCTGCCCGATGCCGACGACCCAGCGCTGTCGCCGGAAGGAACCCTGTTGGCCTTCGTGCGCCGCAACGAAAGCGGCCACTACCGTGTGGCGATTGCACCTCTCGACGACCTCGAGAATTTTCGCTACCTGACGGCCTCCGAGGACGGCTTTTGGTACCACCGCAATCCAAGATTCTCACCGGACGGGACAAGGATCAGCTACAACACGGCCAGGGACCTGTGGATCGTGGCGGTTGGCGGGGGGCGTCCTCGCCAGCTGACCTTCGAGAACGAACCCATTGGTGAGGCCGATTGGTCGGGCGAGTCCATCATATTCTCGAGACTGTCATTCGGGGTC
>CBDTUG010000446.1:0-2450 GCA_965363555.1 uncultured Thermoanaerobaculia bacterium | reverse complement strand
CAGCAAGCGAATTCGCCTCAAACGGCACTTCTCGACCCTCCGAAATCCATCCGTCGTTAACGCCCTCCACGCTCCTGGGTTCATCATGCGCCACCGCCCAGTTCGGTCTTGAGTCGGCGCCCCAGGCGGCCGACCAGGGCGGGCCCGGGATCCAAGGGCAGCAGGGGTAGGTGGGCCACGGGGCCGTCCCACTCCCGGGACAGCCTGTCGAGTTCTTCTTCATTGATGGCGCGCCGATGGATCCAGAGGTCGAGGAGAGGGTCCTCGGGAACATCGGGGATCTCTTCCGTCAATTCGGGGTAAAGGGCGTTGGCAATCACCACTTCGGGACGTCGATTCAATCGGGTCTCCATCGTCTCGAGGAATTCGAGGGTCTCTTGCACCGGCATCTCTTCGCCGGTGGTGACGACGACGACGCCGCTGCGATCAGAATCGCCAAGAAATTCGGCGACCAGGGAGGCCATGTGGCCGATCGGCCCGGATGAGATGACGTCCGATACCAACTGGGCCGCACCCAGCCACGAGGCGCCGTGGCCGGTTGCCGGGGCATCGAGAATGATGACGTCGGGCGTGGGCATACCTCGGGGGCAGTGGCCCTCCAGGAGTCGAAGACATCGCCCGAAGACCGCAGCCTCCTTGAGACCCGGCGCCGCTTCGGTGAAATGTTGGTGGATTGGGCTGGCCAGCACGCGTTTGACCAGGGGCCCGACTTTGAGCTTATCTCGAACCAGGTCATCCAGGATCGTGCGCGGCAGGAGGTGTTGCACGTGGAGGCGCGGTGCGACCTCGACCATCTCGCCTCCGGACGGCGGAACGTCCAGGAGGTGGTGAAGGTTTTCCCGTGGGTCGACTTCGACCAACAACGTCTGCCGGCCGGCATCCGAAAGAAGACGGCCCAGAACGGCCGAAACAGAACTCTTCCCGACGCCACCCTTGCCGGTGACGACAATCAGTTCAAGTTCCAGTAGCCGGGTCAGGGTGTTGTTGCTTCTCATGTCGATTTGCAGATTACAGGAAGAAGGACTCAGGACTCAAGGTCCATCGTTCAAGGCACATGTTTCAGGTATCAGGTTTCAATCCGCGAGGTGCCCTTGCGACCCGCGACCTGCGACCTGTGACCTGCGACCAATTGCTGGGGCGTTCTACCCAGTTTCCGAGGATGTTGCACCGTCAGCGCCTAACCATACATTTCCTCAATCAGCCCTTTGAAATCCGCCTCGACGACGCGGCGTTTGACTTTGAGCGTGGGTGTCAGTTGGCCGCCCTCGATTGAAAGAGGCTCTGGGAGGATTCGGAATTTCTTGATCTGTTCGTAGCGTGCGAGGGCGGCGTTCTGGCGCTTGATGACGTCTTCGAAGAGCTGGGCGACCTCGGGGTGAGCGAGCAATTCTTGAGGAGTGGAGACCTTCAGTTGGTTGGCTTCGGCCCACCTGCTCAGTTCTTCGATGGCGGGCGAAATCAGTGCGACCAGAAACGGCTTACGGTCACCGATCAATACCATAGTCTCGATGAAGGGGGACTGTTTGGCACGGCTTTCGATCGGCTGTGGGGCGATGTTTTTTCCACCGGCGGTGACGATCAGGTCCTTCTTCCGGTCGATGATCAAGATGAATCCGTCATCATCGATTTCCGCGATGTCCCCGGTATGAAAAAACCCCTCGGTGTCGAAGACTTCTTTGGTTTGCCGTTCCTTGTTCCAGTAGCCCTGCATCACGCTGGGGCCTTTCACGCAGAGTTCGCCGTCTGAGGCGATCTTGATCTCGAGATTGTCCAGGGCCTTGCCTACGGTACCCAACCGTAACTGTCCATATCCGGCACCGTTAACAGCGATGACCGGAGATGTTTCGGTCAGGCCGTATCCCTCCATCACCGGGATGCCCAATGCGTGGAAGAACTCTCCGACGTGCATCGGCAGTTCCGCCCCTCCGGAGATGGCGAACCTGACGCGGCCACCCAGGCCTTCCCTGACCTTGGACAGAACCAACCGGTCGGCGAGGTCATGCCTCTTGCCGAAAACGCCCCTGGGCTCTTTGCCCCGAATCCGGAGGCGAGAGGTGTCCCGCCCGATATGTAAAGCCCGGTGAAAGAGGGCCCGTTTGAGAGGGTTTGCGCCGGCCACGGAGGTGATGATTTTCTGTTGGACCTTTTCGAAAAAGCGAGGCACACCGACGAAAAGAGTTGGTTTGATATCGGCGATCAGGTCTCCAACGTCGTTGACCGAACAGTAGGCCTTGGATGTCGCCCTCCACATATAAATATAGCTGACCATTCGTTCGAGAACGTGGCACAGGGGCAGGAACTCCAGAGCCAGGTCGTTTCGGGTAACGGGAATTCGATTGGCGGAATGGAGCACGTTTTCGATGAGATTCTCGTGGGTCAGGGCAACGCCTTTGGGTTCACCGGTTGTGCCGGAGGTGTAGATCAGGGACATAAGGTTCTGAGGGCTGATC
>CBDTUG010000445.1:0-2452 GCA_965363555.1 uncultured Thermoanaerobaculia bacterium | reverse complement strand
CTCCGCGGATGTGGAGGTGATCATCGAGCGCAGGGCAGACGTATTGACAGTGCCCTCGACAGCTGTTGCGGAAGGACGGAGAGTCCTGGTTGTCGTTGAGGGTGTACTGGAGGAACGGGAGATCGTCAGCGGTCTGGGAAATTGGCGAATGACTGAGGTTCTTGAGGGCCTCAGTGAGGGCGAGACCGTGGTCACGCTCAGGCGGTCCGTCAAGCTGCAACCCGGCGTCGAGGTTGAAATCAAGGAAACCCAGTGATCGAACTCGAGAGTCTCAGCCGAACCTACCGCATGGGTTCCGAGGACGTGCACGCCCTGAACGACGTCACGTTGAATATCAAAGAGGGCGAGCACATCGCCGTCGTCGGTCCTTCCGGCTCCGGAAAATCAACGTTGTTGAACATCCTGGGTTGCCTTGACCGGCCAACCTCGGGCTCGTATCGATTTTCCGGGAAAGAAGTCGCTGACCTTGGAGAGGTTGAACTCTCCGGCCTGCGCCAGCGGTGGATTGGTTTTGTTTTTCAGTTCTTCCATCTGCTTCCGCGGCTTAATGCCGTCGGAAATGTCGAGGTGCCGATGCTCTTCGCCGGTATTGATCGGGACGAACGCCGTCGGCAAGCACGCCGGGCCCTGGAGGCGGTCGGACTGGAACACCGATTGAGGCACAAACCCGAACAATTGTCCGGCGGTGAAAGACAGCGGGTCGCAATCGCCCGTTCAGTGGTGATGGGGCCTCGCTTGCTTCTGGCGGACGAACCAACCGGAAACCTCGACCGCCACTCGGCTGAGGAAATCATGGACCTGATCGAAAAAATGAACGCCGAGGGTTTGACTTTGATCGTCGTGACCCATGATCCCGCAATCGCTCAGAGGGCAGGCCGGATTATCCGGCTTGAGGACGGCCGGGTCGTCGCCGGTTAGGACCATGAGGATCTTGGACCTGATCCGTTTTGCCATTGCAGCGCTGGTGGGCCATCGTTTACGGACGGTCTTATCGGTCGCCGGTGTTGCAGTCGGCATCGCTGCCGTCGTCGCCCTGACCGCCCTTGGGGAAGGGGCTCGCCGGTACGTCACAGGGGAGTTTGAGGCCTTGGGGGCCAACATCTTGATCGTTATTCCCGGACGGGTGGAGACGACCGGCGCCATGCCTTTCGGCGGGGTGACCCACGACCTGACTCTTGATGACGTTCGGGCCATGAGAACACGCATCAGGCATGCCCTCCGCATTGCTCCGCTGGCGATGGGAACGGAAACGGTCCGATATGGCGGGCTGTCCCGTTCCTTGCCGGTGATCGGAACGACTTCCGAATTTCGGGAGGTTCGCCGCGTGACCATGGGGGCTGGGAGTTTTCTGCCGGAAGGTGACATGGACCAGGGTGGCAGCCAGGTCGTTCTGGGCATCAAGGCCGCCGAAGAATTGTTCGGATCCACCAACCCTCTGGGCGGGATCGTTCGGATCGGTGAATGGCGCTTCCGGGTGATTGGTGTCATGGCGCCACGAGGGCGCGGCCTGGGTTTCGACTTTGACGATCTGGTCATCATCCCGGTCAGGACCAATCTTGCGATGTTCAACAAGACAACCTTGTTTCGGGTCTTCGTCGAGATTGACGGCGCCGATTCCATGAGGATCTCTGAGCGGGAACTGGAAGAATTGATGGAGGCCAGGCACAGGGTTCAGGATGTGACTGTGATTGCGCAAGACTCGGTCGTCGAAAGCTTCAGCGCGATCCTCGGTGCGATGACCCTGGCATTGGCCGGAATTGCTTCGGTATCTCTGGCGGTGGCCGGGATCGGCATTATGAACGTCATGCTGGTTTCGGTCAGCGAACGTCGCACGGAGATCGGTCTCCTGAGGGCCTTGGGCGCCGGGAAAGGACAGATCTTGACCGTTTTCTTGGCGGAGGCGGTCATGCTGTCGGGATTCGGAGGTCTTCTCGGCCTTGTTATGGGGCTGGCTGCGGTTGCTTTATTCGTTGAGGTCTATCCCGCTTTCCCGGCGGCGCCGCCGCTCTGGGCGATCGCCTCGGCCATCGGAATGTCGTTGGGCGTCGGTGTCGTCTTTGGCGTCTGGCCCGCCCGTGATGCAGTCAAACTCGACCCGGTCCAGGCGTTGGCGAGGCGGTGAGGCATGCCGGCCGGCAGGGATCGATTTGTCTTCGCCCTCGGCGCCCTGGCCGGGCATCGTCTGCGTACCGCTCTGTCGGCCCTTGGCGTCGCCATTGGGGTTGCCGCCGTCATTCTCCTGACCTCATTGGGTGAAGGCACCCGGGATTATGTTGTCTCCCAGTTCACACAATTCGGAACCGACCTGCTGGCGATCAACCCCGGAAAGGTCAAGACTTTAGGTATGCCGGGTATGTTGGGGGGCACAACCCACAAATTGACGATTGACGATTCCGAAGCCCTGCGGCAGATTCCAGGCGTAAAAAGCCTGGTTCCCATGGCTATCGGTCAG
>CBDTUG010000444.1:0-2454 GCA_965363555.1 uncultured Thermoanaerobaculia bacterium | reverse complement strand
TGCGCACGCCGGCAACACTGGAGGTCGCGGCTGACATAGGCGAAGGATCGCATCTTCGATTTGCCTTGGCGTCGCAGCGACCGGCCTCGGTCGAGGCTATCGTCACCGGTACGAAGAGCAATCGTTCGGTCGAAGTGGGCCAGAAGATCTCCCAACGGCTTGACCTCGAACAAAAGTGGTCTGAGCTGCAGATCCCGCTCGACTCCTTCGACGGTGATGTAGATCTCCAGATCAAACTGGTCAGCGCGGACTCTACACCGGTATTTTGTTCGCGCCCGATAATTGTGCTACCGAGCCAAAACCGCCCCCCCAACGTTGTGCTGTATGTGGTTGACGCCCTACGTGCCTCCGATCTGGGGTGTTATGGGTCGCAGCTGGACACCTCGCCCTTTCTGGATGACCTTGCGGTTCGGGGAACCCTCTTTGAAAATTGCGTGGCCAATTGCTCGTGGACCAAGCCTTCGGTTGCCTCCCTTTTGACGTCTCTTTCCCCCCAGACGCACGGTTTGGGCAGTCAAAGTCATGGTGACGCCTTACCGACGACGGTGGACACAATTCAGCGCATTCTGGGACAGTACGGCTACCTAACGGGGAGTTTCTCTGCCAATCCCTTGGCTTCGAATCTCTCGAATCTCCACCACGGCTTCGATGTTGCTTTAACGCCCAACGCTTTTGCCCGTCGGGAACCCTCAGGGAAGGTCGGGTCCGAGGAACTCTCCGATGCTGCGATCGAATGGATGGAGAATCATGCCGAGAATCCGTTTTTTTTATACATCCATTCGATGGATCCACATACACCTCTAACCGAGTGGGAGGAACCGGTACACCTGGGACAGAGTGGGAGCCACAGGAGGGACTATTACGCTCGAGAAATTTTCCACAACGACCAGGAAATTGGTCGGATCTACCGGTGGCTGGAAGATCACGAACTTGATCGACAGACGCTGTTCGTCGTCACCGCGGATCATGGGGAGGCTTTTGAGGAACATGGCACGAGCGGGCACGGGACCTCGACCTATCAGGAAGAAGTTCATGTGCCGTTGATCATGGTCCATCCGGACCGACTTCCTCCGCGCCGCGTTCCCCATCCTGTTCAACTGGTTGATCTGATGCCGACGATTCTGGCGCATTGTGGTGTCAATGTTGGCATCGAGGGGAGCCGGGGCATGGATATTCTCCATTCGCCGCCGACTCCTGACGATCGAGCGGTTTTCTCGACACGATTTGCCTATCCCCTGGACGAACGCCTGTGGGACGAGAAGTACGTTGAAACGTATGGCGTAAGAAAGGACAAGTGGAAGCTGGTCGTCCGGGGGAGACCGCCCGATGATATCCTGGAGATCGAGCTCTATGACCTCAATCGAGACCCATTGGAGACAAACGACGTCAGTGCAGGTGAGCCGGCCTGGGTAGAGTGCCTTCTGGCCGAGCTTGTTCAGTACCTGAGAGCCGAGGATCGTGCCAGGGAGGTCTACGCGGTCCGGCACCTCAGTGGGCCTGCAGACGCTTCGGTCGCTCTCTCCACGCAGGAACAAATAGAATTGGAAGCCCTCGGTTACGTTGTCGCCGGGGAATAATGAGGCCCGCCGTGTACAGGGTACGGTGTAAGATCCTCTCATGAGCGAAATCCTCGTGAGACGAGTTGACGGGCCCCTTCTCACCTTAACCCTCACCGAGCCCGACCGGGCCAATCCCCTGTCACCGGGGATGGCGATGGCGTTGACGGCGGCTCTCGAAGATGCGGCTACCGATCCTGCCGTGCGAGCGGTCATTCTGACCGGCGCAGGCAAGCACTTCAGCGCCGGCGCGGATCTGGCCGCCCTCAAACAAGTGGCCGAAGGTGGAAGTGCCGAGGCCAATCTCGCGGATTCGCGCCGCCTGGAAGATCTGTTCGCTGTACTGTTGGCCCACCCCAAGTTGACGGTGGCTGCGGTGCGTGGGGCGGCGATTGCCGGTGGCTGCGGTCTGGCGACAGCCTGCGATTTTGTCGTCGCAGAACCCAGGTCCAAATTCTGCTACACCGAGGTCAAGATCGGGTTCATCCCGGCTCTGGTCTCGACCTTTCTGACCCGGCGGGTCCCCGGCCATATCGCACGGCGATTGCTCCTGGACCCCGAAATGTTGGATGGATCGAAGGCGCTTGAGCTGGGTCTGGTGGACGTATTGGCCGACGAGGGCGAGGTCCTCGATCGAGCCAAAGACCTAGCGCTGTCTATTTGCCGGAAGGCCTCACCGTCGGCCTTGGCGGCGACCAAGGCCCTGATGAACCAAACCGTCGGGGTGGATTGGAGGCAGGCTCTGGCCGTGGCCGCCGAGGCCAACGCCGAGCAGCGAACGCATCCGGATTGCCGCCGGGGCGTACGGTCCTTCCTGGAGACCAAAAAAACCCCGGATTGGTTGGGCTAGTGTACTGCGTCTGAAGTTCATTCCATTTATTTGCGCTTATCCGCACCG
>CBDTUG010000443.1:0-2472 GCA_965363555.1 uncultured Thermoanaerobaculia bacterium | reverse complement strand
TCGGCCACCAGTTCTTCGGCAGCAGCCTCGGTCGCTTTAAGTGCAGCATCGGCCTTTCTTAACATTTCGGCGGCATGGGGATCATCGGCCATATCCTGGAGGTTTATTGAAACATTCATGGCGGCACCGACGGCCGCCGACCGAGCCATGGTCGCACCAACCCCGGCATCAGAGGCCGACGCTTTCATGCCGGCATCCAAAGATCGACGGCACAAGTCGACAATCTCAGGGCATGTTTCAACCACCGTCAGGGGCACGGCCGCAGCGCCGAGCGTCGCCTCCCGCAGAGCTGCTTCCCGTTGGGCGGCCGGCAGCTTGCCTGCCTCCATCACCTTCTGGAAAGCCCAGGTGTCGTCATCGATCGCATCCAACAGACTCTGCTTGACCTCTTGGCCCCGCACCGCGATGCTTTCCAACTCGTCCCGGACCCCGGAGAAAGCAGCCTTGGGATGGGGCAGATTCGCCACCATCGCCGCCAACGCCGCTCCCAGAGCCCCAGCCAGAGCTGCCACCGACCCGCCCCCTGGGGCGGTCGAGTCGCGGGAAGTCTCGTCACTGAATTCCTGAAGAGTCATCGAGGCCAATGGCCGTTGGGGCGCCAGCATCTCCTCGATGATGTTCTTTTTGGTGTCGAACGGCGCCAGTTCAGCCAATCCCAACGAACGAACAGCTGCATGAATCAAATCGACAATGGGAACGCCAGGAGAACGTTGCATCTTCTTGAGGTAGTAGACACCTGCATCGACCAGGCTCTTTCGCTGGACCAGACCAACCAGCTCCGATCCGGTGACCCGTATGCCACGCTTTTCCCCACTGGCGACACAGGCATCGAACGCCACGTGCATCGGCGTCACATCGAGATCAACCAGATTCATAGAAACCTGTGCGCACCCGTACTCAGGGATGTACCAGCCGACACCCCGAACTGCTTTGAGCACACCGGGTTGCTTGACCTTTTTCCCGTCCGGTCCAGAGACCATACGTCCCTTTTCCCGGACGTCAAAGGCAACTCGATTGGCCCACCTCTTGTCGGTGACGTTGAGATTGACATTGTAGGCGACCAAAAATTTTCGAACGCCGGTGACCAGGACCCCGAAACCGGGAACGAAATCCGCTGGGCCGAAATCCGGAACAAATGCCTCGGTCTTCAGCTTTTCTTCCAGAGCCTCGTACTCACCCTGCCGAATATCAGCCAGAGATTTTCTCTCAGGCCGGGTCGCCGCGAATTCGTAGAGGTAGACCGGCACAGCCAGCTCCTCGCCCACCCTCTGAGCGAACCGCCTGGAGAACTCGACGCACTCTTCGACCGAAATGCCCGAGACCGGCACGAAGGGGCAGACGTCGGTCGCACCCTGACGGGCATGGGCGCCCGAATGTTCCCTCATATCGATCAACTCAATCGAGGCCTTGACCAGCTGAAAGGCGCCCTCCAGCACGGCCTCTGGCTCCCCAACGAAGGTAATCACCGTTCTGTTGGTTTCGGCGCCGGGATCAACATCCAGCAGTTGCACGCCCGCAACCCCCGCGGCTGCCTGGGCAACAGCGTCGTAGATCTCGGGCCGGCGGCCCTCGGAAATATTGGGAATGCACTGGACGATCTTCATGTGGCCTCCGGCCTTGAGTTTCTCAGTATTCGATTCATCAACGCTCGAGCTCTAACCGATCGCTTCGAGATCCGCCTTGACCATCATGCGCACCAATTCCTCGAAATGAACCTCGGGCGTCCACCCCAACTCGTCCCGCGCCCGGCTGGGATCCGAAAGCAGGAGATCAACCTCGCAGGGACGGTAGAACTCCTTGTCCACTTTGACGCGGATGGCACCAGTGTCCGCGTCTTTCCCGATCTCGCCATCGGCCTCACCCTGCCACTCCAACTCCACTCCGGCTTCACGGAAGGCCAACTGGGCGAATTCTCGGACCGAATGGGTCTGGCCGGTCCCGATGACGTAGTCTTCCGGCGTCTCACGTTGCAACATCAACCACATCGCCCGAACGAAATCCCCGGCAAAGCCCCAGTCCCGCTGAGCGTCAAGGTTCCCCAGTGAAACGAATTCCGTTCGCCCGGTAACGATCTCCGCAACCGCCCGTGAGATCTTACGTGTGACGAAATTTTCTCCCCGCCGGGGCGACTCGTGGTTGAAGAGAATGCCGTTGGCGGCAAAGAGCCCATATGCCTCCCTGTAGTTGACAGTCGCCCAGAAGGCATACAACTTGGCAACTCCATAGGGTGATCTGGGGTGAAAAGGAGTCGACTCCCGCTGGGGAGTTTCCGCAACCCGGCCGAATAGCTCGGAAGACGACGCCTGGTAGTACCTGGCCTCGGGTACGACGCGTCGAAAAACCTCAAGCAGCCGAGCCGCCCCCAGGCCGGTCACATCACCGGTGAAGGTCGGCTGCTTGAAGGAAATTCCGACGTGACTCTGTGCCGCCAAGTTGTAGATCTCATCCGGTCTGGTATCAGACAGGATCGGA
>CBDTUG010000442.1:0-2484 GCA_965363555.1 uncultured Thermoanaerobaculia bacterium | reverse complement strand
GCCCGGAGGGCGGTCACACCAGAGGTGTGGGGCCCTGAAGGGGCTGGCGTGGGCTGTACGTCGCACAAGGAAACCCGTAGCCTGACGACGAAATTGCAACAAAGTGCCGTTTCCGGACGGGAACGGGCTAAGAGCCGGTCATCCTCCTGCAGCCGCATTGACAAGCCACACAGTATCGTCGGGTCCGAGCGGGGTTTTTTTCCCTTTTAACCGTGTGATTGCGCGCCCGTTGACCACGATGGCCGCGCCCCGCACGACGTCTTCGAACGGCTGGCCCCACCTCTTGCGCCCAATGGTCAGGAGCTCACCGACGGTCGTCGCGTCGATCTCGATTTCGGCTCCGATCTCCTGGGCCAGGTCGTAGGTTGGAATGAGAGTCGCCATCGGTTCACCTCTCAGTGTCGAATTTTAAGTCGTTTCAGGGTTTTGTCAGTGGGTTTGCCGTCAGGGTCCCAGCCTCGCAGCCGATAGTAGCGGGGCAACATCCTATCCAGGGGAACTCCCCTTTCCGCTTCTTTGAAGGTGGATTCGTTGAGCAACCGTGCGGGCAGGGTGTCGTCTGAGGCGGTGAAACCCTCCCGAACGT
This sequence comes from uncultured Thermoanaerobaculia bacterium, assembly GCA_965363555.1. Lineage (GTDB taxonomy): Bacteria > Acidobacteriota > Thermoanaerobaculia > Thermoanaerobaculales > Sulfomarinibacteraceae > DAOWGJ01. The sequence continues at coordinate 1,898 of CBDTUG010000442.1, read as the reverse complement.
TGTACAGGCGCTCCATGTTGAAGACCCGCTCACCAGTCTCGATGAAGTCGCCCAAGGTCACCCTGCGGCCGAAGATGTATGACAGGAATTTCTCGAACCACAAGATTTTAATAGGCGCCTTGGTCTTCAGTACCAGACTCAGGATCGGACCAGAATTGAGCACCGCCTGGATCATCATTCGCGAAACCAGACCCTGTGGGTTGAGGCGATAAACAAAGCCGGGGACCACACCATAGGTTGCGAAGACACAGAAGACCGACGAGGAGATAGCCGCCACCAGATTCTGTTGCATGACCACCAGTTGTGGCTTGGCACGGATCGACAGTGGATCGATACTCAGGGGTCCGGTGGCTTCGAAAAACATGGTGGAACCCTGGACATGGCAGCCGCCACGATTGGTCGTGGCGTATTCCAACCCCTGGCCATAACAACCGCGCGGATCGTACGAAGGGAGTTCGAGGCCCTTCACGTGGATGGCGTATTCAGTGCCACCGTATTTCTCAGACATCCGCTTGACGCCCTCGGCGAGGTCGTCACCGAGGCCACGCCTGTGGGCGATGTCCCGCACAAGGTCACAGATTCCCTCGTGATGATCGAATGAGAGATCGCTCGAGAGAAGGCCCCGCTGGGTCAGCTCGGTTGCAAAACCGATCGTTCCACCGGTTGAGATGCTGTCCATGCCCATGTCATCACAGATCTGGTTCAGCTCCAGCACCAGCTTGAGATCGAAGTTGCCCAGGTTGGATCCCATCAAGCCGAGCGTTTCAAATTCCGGACCTTTGGTGGACTTGCCCTTGAGCTTCACGCCTCGGCCGCAGACGATGGGACAGTTGATACAGCCGGTTCGCTTCTCCATCTCCTCGGCAGCCAGCTTCTCACCAGAGATGTGGACTGCTCGGCGGTCGGTGCCTCTTTGAAAGTTGTTGACCGGCAAAATGTTGCGTCCAGCGGTGATGTTGACCAGACCGGCCGTGCCGAGCCGAGGAAGCACGTCTCCCGTCATCGGGTGGGAGCGCAGATATTTGTTGGTCGACGTCTGCAGCTTGGCAAAGGTGGCGTCATCCATGATCTTCACCTTGCGCTTGCCGGTGGCGATCACCGCCTTGAGATTCTTCGAACCCATCACGGCGCCACAGCCTGTTCGTCCGGCAAGCCGCTCTTCGCTGACGATAGCGGCGTATCGGACGAGGTTCTCGCCCGCAGGGCCGATGACCGCCTTGCCAAATGCCTTGGGCAAAAGCTCCTGAGTCTCCTCCGTTCCCTTGCCCCAGAGGTGCGAAGCATCCTTCACCTGCACGTCGTCCTCGGTGATCTCGACATAGACCGGGTGGTCCGCCCGACCCCGAATCATCAGCACGTCAACACCGGCTTTTTTGAGTTTCGAGGCGAAGGAACCGCCGCATGTGGAGTTGGCGATCGCCCCGGTCAGGGGTGACTTCGTAGTCACCACAAATCGATTGGACTGAGGAGCACGAGTGGCGGTCAGTGGGCCGGTCGAAAAGATCAATACCATCTCGGGATCGTAGGGATCCAGACCTGCCGGAGTGTGGTCGTAGAGGAGGCGCGTACCGATGCCCTTGCCACCCAGGTAAAGCGTGTGGTCCTCGTCATTGATGGTTAGCTCGCTGACCTGTCCACTCGAAAGATCGACGTGCAAAGACCTGTTCATGTACCCGGCCATCATCGGTTTTGCCACCGCCTGCTCCCCTTACCCGACCTTCTCACCGGTTATCTACTACGGCGCGAGATACGCAGCGATCTTCAACGTTTTCTTGATCTCGCTCAATCCAGCCCACGCTGGTCACTTCGTAACCGTCACGGCTTTGCCGTGATTGCCCTCCGGGCAATGCGCGATGTCCCTACGTACTGTCAAGTACGCCTCATTCGCTGCCCACGCC
>CBDTUG010000441.1:0-2484 GCA_965363555.1 uncultured Thermoanaerobaculia bacterium | reverse complement strand
CGAAGACCATGGCGCCCGGTGGGCTGCGGTCGATGCCGATGAATTCGACCATGCCGGGACCCGAACGATGGCGGCCCGAGAGGCTCAGGGCGAGGTGCTGATCTTCCTCTCCCAGGACGTCCTGCCCACAGCCCCCGACACCTTCAGGATCTTGGTCGAACGGCTGATTCAATATCAAGATCAGGGCGCAGCCTATGCACGCCAGGTCGCTCCCAAGGGATCACCAATCTGGGGTGCCATTAAACGCGGCTTTATCTACCGTGACGAGTCCCGTGTGCGTAAGCCCTCCGACTGCAGTCGTTTAGGATTTCACACAGCTTTTCTTTCGAATGCCTTTGCTGCCTACCGGCGAAAGGCCCTCGAAGAAACCGGTTGGTTTGGTGAACGATCCCTGATGTGTGAAGACATCGGTGCTGGGGCCCGGCTGCTGCAGAGCGGATGGTCGATCGCTTACGTCGCTGAGGCCGTTGCGTACCACGACCACCCGACGGGAATCGGCACCGAGGCCCGCCGGTATTTCGACATCGGCGCCAGTCACCGGCACCAAAGCTGGATCCGAGAACACTTTGGCCCGCCCCGACCCGAGGGCACTCGGTTTTTCAGCTACGGCATCCGCCATCTTTTGGAACACCACCAACCGTATCTATTGCCGATGTTCGCCGCCCGCTCGCTGGTCAAGCTGGTGGCCTATCGGCTGGGAAGAGCACACCATATGCTTCCGCGACGGTTGAGCTCTCGCCTCAGCGGCTTTCCGACCTGGTGGCACCGCAGTCCCTCTCCATGACGACGACCGCGGCACATGCCAGCCACAGTAGAGGCGCCACCCGATCGACCTCGAAGAAAGAATTGAAGAGGTTGCCGACCGCCAGAGAAACTACAGCAGCGGTCCAACCGAGGGCCAGCCAACGCTGATCTTCGTCCCCGGCGCCATAAACGCCCCTCAGGCCTGATGCAAGCGCAACACCGAACAGGGTCGCCACCAGCAGCAACCCCACGACACCCTGTTCCGCCAGGGCTGAAAAGAACTCCGAGTGGACGTCACCTCGCCCCCCCCTGAGTGAACTGTGAGCCGTCATTTCCCGGAAATGCTGAAATAGGCCGTACGATCCCTCAAAGGTTCCCGGGCCGAATCCGGCCAACGGCCTCTCTTTGACCATCCTGACTGCACAGGACCACCGGTTGAATCTTTCGTTGATCGAAGAATCCGCAAACAACCCGGAACCCTGGACACCATCACATGCCACCGCCTCCGAACCTTGCCATTCCCCTCCGAACCACACGGCAAACACGCCGAAAAACACCACCAGAACTAGAGTCCCCAGAATCATCACACCTCGAAGACCGACCCCAAGGAGGCGAAGAGCGATCACCCCGAATCCTGCGATCAACGCCAGCCATGCTGACCGTGAATGCGCCGCCCACACTACGGGAAGTAACCCGACGGCCAGAATCAATGCCACCCTTCCAACCCTGCCGGTCCGGGCACGCTGGGCCATCGCCAAGCCGACCAGCACCAACAACCAGAACACCAAAGTCGCACCATATTCCAGATGATTCGCATAAAAGGGCCGCCCAACCTCAACCGATGTCTTGAGAACAAACCCGCTCGGTGCGTGGCTCCACACGGTCCAGCCGACGACAGGGAGGAAACCGGCCAATCCCGCCACAACCACAGAAACCGTCCCTCTCGAAAAAAGAACCAACCCTCCGCCGAAGAACGCCACGACGTATGCCGCCCGGGCCAGGGCGTACTTCTGGGACACCAGAGGATCGACGCTTGTCATCGAGGTGACAATGGTCCAGGCCAGACCGGCAGCCACGGCCAGTGACACAGGATGAAGGAGGAGTTTTCGGTCCCGGCCTTGAGCAAGAACCCATGCTACCGCAAGTACCCCTGCGCAGACCGCTACCAGGAATTCGAGGGGCAAGGCCACCACCGTCCCTCTCGATGACACCGTCCACCGCAGGCTCAAGGGAACCGAAGCCAGAGTCACCAGCCACAGCGTCACAAACGACCGGCGTAATCCACCCGTCATTGTTGATTTAGCCCTTTTCCCAGGCCACCCATGCAACTTCGACCAGGAGTACGAAGGCCAGCGCCGAGAAAATGATCGCAGTGTTTGGTTTTCGCTGGATGTGGTGTTCAAAGGGCACGGGGCTGCAGACGACAAGCCACGGCGGTGGATCGTCCGGGTGTGATGATTCGAGGCGGTTCCGGCGTAGTCGGAGCGCAGCCACATCCCGGGCGACACACTCCCTTTCAGCCGCCAGGACCATGCCATGAGGACCATCGATTTCAGACTCTGTATCGGACGTCTGATCAACGAGATCATCGAGCCGGACCATTTCCTGGACAATCAGGTTGTCAAGCCTGCTGAGACCCTCCTGCCGCAGGATCTCAGCCCGCCGCCACCATTCTGTCTCGAGCGCCTCAAGGACCGCTGAAGCCAGGGCCCGCACCCCGCTCCCCATCCTCATCGTCCA
>CBDTUG010000440.1:0-2503 GCA_965363555.1 uncultured Thermoanaerobaculia bacterium | reverse complement strand
CGGTGCGGATGCCTCGCAAATAAATGGAATGAACTTCAGACGCAGTACACTAGGACGCTAGGAAGCAAGACGGGAGCGCGGGCAGGAACCGGCACGCCGGCCGAAGGCCGGAAGAAACGTGAGGTTCCGCATTCGAAGGATGCAGTGCGGGCACCGAACCCGCATCGTGAACTCAGGCGGTACGGGAACACATTTGAACCGCCAAGGCACCAAGTAGGCGAAAAAAAGCCAAGAAGAAGCACATAGAAGAGATCGGTCGGCCCTCCGACAATGTCCTGCGTTCTAGCGTCCTAGCTTCCTAGCTTCCTAGCCTTCTTTCAGAACTGCCGCTCGCGATCGATCCAGAACGGTTGGTACACCGGGTCACCGGTTCCCTGGTCGATCGTCGAGGCAAAACCGGTGATACGCCCAATACCATTCGACAGCGTGATCTCAATCCGGCCAGCAATAACATCGTCCTCGGTGACCAGGCGAAAGACTCTGTCCAGTTGCATGAACTCACCGACCGGCATATCGATCAGCTGAAGGCCCAACTGATTTCCGTCGGCATCGAAGAGGCGAATTCTGGCCCGTGCGGAATCCATCCCGGTGTTGACCAAACCAAGATTGGTCCTGCGGTCCGGACTCTCATGCAAACCAATCAGATGGGCCGTCAGTTCGTTTCTGAGGATGGCCTCGCCGCTGAGATCCAGCCCCGCAACCGACTGGCCAAATGTTCCCGAGGTACCCCCGGTATTGAAGGTCCTACCTGAGGCCGCGATGCCGTTGGCGCCATTGAGAACGATGGCCCCGGACCCGTCCCGGCCGAACAGGGTCCCTACGGGATCATGGATAACCTGAACCTCACCGGATCCCAGGGCTATCTGAACTGACTCAGGTACAGCGCCTCCTCCGTCCCGCTCCCAGTATTCGGCGGTCACGAGAGTCGTGTGAGGATTGCGATTGACCAGCGTTACTTCGGACAACCATTGTGTGCCATCGGCTCCGGTTGTCTTTGCTACTCCCGGCAAGACAACGTCCCAGGAATAGGTGTGGGCTGCGGCTTCAATAAATGTCGGGTCACCCGATGCGTTGTCCACAACCGAAGCGTAAGCAATGACAGCCGATTCGTCGTCTGAGGGAATGATCTCCACTCTCGCACCCGCGAGATCGTCGGCCGTCACTAAACGCAGAGCCCGAGTCAGCAAACGGTGCTCGCCGGGTCCCAGGCTGATGTCTTGAGTGCCAAGTTCAAACCCTCCTCCATCAAAAAACCGCAAGCGCACACCTGAACTGCCGTCAGCAACATTGGTCAGACCAATATTGGTTCTTTGACGATCGTTTTCTTGCAAAGGGTAGAGGTGGCCGACCATCGGAGAGGCGACCGCCTGCCCAGGCGGCAACCCGCGAACCATTTGTCCGAACGCTCCGTCCGGGCCGATATTGGCGACCCGCGCCATGGAAATAACGCTCCGATCGGCCTCAATCCACAACGAGCCCGTACCCTCGGTCTCGAACATCGTCCCCACGACATCCGTCAGGACAACCGAAGCGCCACCCTCCAGGGTGATGTGGCCGATGGGCAGTTCGTCTCCCAGACCCCGGAGCCTCAGCTTGACATCCAACGCCGTGTCATGGGGATTGGCCAGTACGACGTCGCTGCGCCAGATCGTATTATTGAATCCTCTGACTCGAGACACGGCCGGGATGATCCTGCTCACCGGCTCCGGTGGTCCGTCGTCGAAACAGGAGGGTGGTAGAAAGACGTACTGGTTTAACAGTGCAATCAAATCATTGTTTTCTGCCAGACGCAGGCCACACCACTGGGTCGCCGGCGTCGCCCACGCCCAGGGTTCCTCTTCGACCACGAACCCGTCGCAATCGATGACCCAGCCCGAGTAGAAGCGACTGCCCTGGTAGACCGCCATCATTTCGTTGCTCATTGTGTCGATGATGAAGGGGTAGGTTAAATCGAAGTCCGTCTTCAACCACCTGGCACGTTGGGCCCGTTCTTCGATCGAACTGGTGTTCCAGGACGGGTGTTCCCAACCGAGATCTTCAGTCGGTCCGCAGGGCGCAGAACCCGGATTTGGGTGCGCCTCCTTGATGTAGTTATAGAGGAAACTGACACTTTGGCCGAAATTCCGCACATGATTCTCCATGACCTGGAGATTGAGAAATCCCGGTTGTCACGTGGCCGACGTTGCCCAGAAGACCAGAGGCCGACCGTCAATGGCGTCGGCCATGTCGATTCGACGCATGTTCTCGTCAACCGAGATGAACAGCGGAGCGAAATCCCGCTCGTGAACCTGTGAGGTCCCAGTTACGGCCAATCCCAGGACGGCGGTTGCGGTGATCAATAGCGGTGTCGAACGCATTGCATCCTCCTTGTTTCAATTGTGGTATGCGGGAATAGCCCTTTGCGTTACACGGCACATGGGCTCAATCTGCTTCGCAAATTTGAGGTAGGGCTTCAGGTTTCAGGCCTCAGTTCAAGGAGCGCGTTGTGCTTCCTGAAAGATCG